>JBDNRM010000005.1:0-54612 GCA_047718615.1 Bacillus sp. (in: firmicutes)
AACCAAGTTAAGTCAATACATGAAGAAGAATTTATAACTGCGAAATTTGAGTTAAGTATAAGAAATAGGTTGTTCCATTGCGCTACAAACACTCGCTTTCCGCGGAGAGGAAGCTGATCCTCCTCTACTTCCCGTAGGAGTCGAGTATCTTCCGCTCCATTCCACTTCGTTTTTAAAGGTTATTTCCTAAAACTTAATTCCTAAAACTTAATTCTTTTGCCAAGAAAAAAAGAAATAGATTGAAAAATGGAGCAGCCTGCATACACGTAGACTCCAATGGGATTAGCGAGACACCTTAGCCCCTAGGGCCGAAGCGGCTAAAGCCGAGCCCCATGGAAAGTGAAGTGTAAACAGCCAGAGGGTGATTACCACAAATCTTCTTTTTTACATAAATAAAAAAACCAAACCATGATACGAAATATTTTTTACCTCTTCGTATCATGGTTCGGGTTTATTTTCGGCTGGAATACTTATGTCCGAGCTGCTAGAACATTTATATTTCGGTGAGCAAGGACGCCAAGCGCTATTCTTATTTATTTTTAAAGGAGTAATCGAATAAGTGCCATACAAAAAACACCGATTAACACTGTTGTCAGCAAGCTTTTTGTTTTAACAGCAATGATAAAAGTAGGAACAGCTGCCAAGAGATAGTTCCAATTCAATTGAAAACCGTTTGCGTCAGTGGTTAAAAAACTTTCTACAATTAAACCTGTGAATATACAAATGGGTATATAAGAAAGCCATTTTTCCACAAGAGCCGGAATGGAAAAATTACGAACAAGTATAAAAGGAAGAATTCTAGGAATAATGGTCACAAGTGTACAGCCTAATAAAAGCAGCAAAAATTCATTTGTAATAATCATTTATCTGTCACCACCCCGATAGAAGCAACCAATACAGTAGAAAGGATGACTGCAAGACTACTGGATACAAAAGAGGAAAATAACAGCATACATACAACCATTAGAAGGATAAGAAATAAATAATGTTTTAGTTTAGAAGCCTTTATCGTTTGTATATGCAGAATAAGCAAAGCAATAAACATGGCCGTTAAAGCATAATCAAATCCTAAGATTTCCGGATTGGGAAACCATCCTCCTAAATATGCACCTAACGTACAGGAAATGATCCATGCAATATAAGCAGTCACATTTAGCCCATTCATCCAAGCATCGCTAATTGGCATCTTTTTTGCCAGTTTGACGATAGCAACACCAAAAGATTCATCGGTTACTAAACTCCCGACCCCGATATTTTTCCATAAGGAATAGTCTACAAATTTTGGAGCCAAAGTCCCACTAAGCAGTAAATGTCTTAAATTAACGATAAAAGTCGTTAAAATAATCGCACTAATTGGGCTCGATGCAGCAAGCATGGCGCAAATAATAAATTGTGCGGATCCGGCATAAACAAACGTGGACATTAAAAAAATTTGGAAAATATGTAAACCAGATGCTATCCCGACAATGCCCATTGCTATTCCGATGCTAATATAGCCTAATAATGTGGGAATGCAATCTTTTACCCCATCCATAAATGTAGGAGGATAAGCCTTTTGTTCAGAAAAATCTTTTAAAGTATCCAAGAAATATCTCTCCTTTTTTGTATTATATATTATACTTTTGTATGGTATAATGAACATTATATAAAGGAATGGTAAATAAAGCAACTATCATTTTAAAGGAGATTGTGATGCAATCCATTACGAATACGATTGGACAAAATTTAGAAAATCTACGAAAAAAACGTGGGTATAGTTTAGATAAAGTTGCAGAATTGACTGGTGTTAGCAAGGGGATGCTAGCACAAATTGAAAAGGGAAAATCGAATCCCACCGTCTCTATCCTTTGGAAAATAGCGATGGGCTTACAAGTGTCATTTTCCTATTTTATGGCGGAAACGGAAGCAGCGATTAAAAAAGTAAGCATTAATGAACTGGAAGCATTTGAAGATGACAGCAGTCAATACCGCCTATTCTCTTTATTCCCTTTTCATCCAGGGAAGAAATTTGAAATTTATACGATTCAGCTAGACGGGAATGCATTTCACTGTTCTGAAAAACATGCTGGAGAAGAATATATTTTAGTAGGGGAAGGAGAAGTAAGTTTAGAAATAGGGGAAAAAAAATATCGATTGGAAACAGGGGATGGTCTGCAGCTAACCCCAAATCAAACACATGTTTACAAAAATATGCTAAATAAAATGGCCACCTTATTTGTGGTCATCTATTATCCTGAATAGCATCCTGAATGTCACGAACGAATTTATTTATTGATACAGAAAAACCATTCTCTTGTGTTTGATGAGAATGGTTTTTTCGATGTTTTTTTTCTTTTTGGATGAAAAGCTCCTGTTTTGTTTTTTTTTTTTAGTAGCAGGATGAATGGAACCCCAACTTCCTCTGCGAATAGTTGTATCAAATCCATGTTCACGCAAGTGTTTTTCTCGCTTCTTTTTTGCCTGTGATTTTGCCATTAGTTTAATATCCTTTCTTGTGTAAGCCATTATCTAACTGAAAGTGACAGTGGGGATGTCTCCCACGTATTCTGTATGCTTTTGCAAATGCCTTATTTAAAGCGTCTTGTGTATATTTTACAGGATGATTGAGGTTTATTTCTAGCTTTTTAAAAGGGAATTTTGGAGATAGTTTCTTGTTGTATCAAAAGGAGGAAGGACATTTAGGGAGAAATATTCTGAAATGGTTGTTTTATATCATCTTGATTTAATCCAGATTCTTCTGTCAACGAGCAAGAAGTCCAGCTCCTTTCTTATTTCAACTATCACATTTTTCCTTTTTAGAGTAGAAAAGTGAATCAGGATCAAAATGCAAAGAAAAAGAGGGGGAAATGTCTGATAAAGGGCGAATCCGAATGAATTTCGGGATCCTATCCCCTAATGCACTAAAACAATACAATAGTGGGGAAAGAATCCAGAATTTCCAGCAAAGGCACATGCGCTCTTCTTATGATACAGATTGTTTTATAAACTTAGGATGGCGATGCATCATAGTGACTAAAATAACGCCGCTTACTAGCAAAAGAAAACTAGTAGATAAGAAAACAGATGAAAATCCATAGTTTGCTGCAATCATGCCACCCAATGCAGGACCGATAACATTTCCAAAGAAGCGCAGGCTTGTTTCATATCCTAACACCTCTCCTTGCATAGCGATTGGTGCTTCTTGACGAATATAAGCTATTCTTACAGGAACGATTCCACCAATTGAAATGCCAAGAATAAAACGAATAATAAGGAGCTGCCAGTAGTGGTGAACAAATCCGCCAGGCAAATAAATAATACCTGCAATAAATAAAAGGAGAACAAGAATTTTTATATAGCCTGTACGATCCCCAATTTCTCCCCATTTTTTTGCCATTAATAAATTACCTAAACCAGCAGCTGAAAAGGCGATGCCGGAAAATAAAGCAATGTTTTCTGGGCCATGGAGGTCACTCACATATAAAGATAGAATAGGCTGGATGCTAAAATGAGCGATTTGTACTAATGCTGAAATTAATAGCACAGTAACAAAAATAGGGTTTTTGAATATATAGGCTAATACCTCTTTGCTTGAGTAGTTTGTTTTTGTGCCCTTTGCGATAGGAAGGACAAATTCTTTTGTTGCCAGGACTAAAAGCACGGAGATAAAAATCGAAATGGAAGTAAAACGGAAGGTGGATGAAAAACCTACCATATCTGCAAGCACGCCTCCTAGCATAGGGCCAATTAATGAACCAGTAATACTGCCAGTTTGTAATGTGCCAAGTACTTGCCCTGCGATTTTTTTGGGAGTTTGAGTAGAGATAAAAGCTTGTGACATAGGGATGAATCCTGTGAAAAAACCGGTGAAAAAACGAAGAACGAATAGCTGCCACACAGAGGTTGCGAAACTCATTAGAAAAATGGATAAACCTAAACCAAGTCCTAAGGTAAGGAGGATTTTTTTTCTTCCGTATTTATCGCCAATTTTCCCCCAAAATGGTGAGAATAAAAAAGCAGAAACAAAAGTAATGGAAAAGCATAAACCAGACCAATGTTGCACATAATCTTTGGAGAAGTCTCCAAATGTATCAATATATAAGGATAAAAAAGGCAAAACCATTGTCATACTGCCACTGACAAAAAAGTTAGCGAACCACATAATGGTAACATTTCGTTTACAATAACGCTGATTTTCCAAGTATAACACTTCTTTCTAAAAACAATTTCGTATTTCTAAATATTATCATATCGTAAAACGGATTATTTTAAAAGCTTTTTGCTTTACTTTTTTTTATTTTCGTGCATGTCATGTTTTGAAAAATGTTATTATTTGAATAGATGAATTTTTTTGTCCTCTATAAAAATACATTTGTTTTTTGTGAGAGGAATTATGCTTGATTCTTTTCTAATAAAAAGTAATAATAGGTAAGGTAAAAGAAAAAGAGTTTACTAGTCACCTTAGATTGTTAGGCAGAAGATACTAATTGATGAATAATGGGAGTTGTAGAAATGAAGGTTGTAAAGTTTGGCGGAAGTTCATTGGCAACAGGAAAACAATTAGAGAAAGTGTTAGATATTGTGCAAAAAGACAATAAGAGAAGAATTGTTGTCGTTTCTGCTCCAGGAAAAAGATACGACGATGATATGAAAGTTACAGACCTTTTAATTGCTTGTGGAAAAAAAATGATGGCGGAAGAAGATGCGGAACAGCTAATTGAGACGATTATGGAGAGATATGCGAACATTGCAAAAGAATTAGATCTTTCCAATGACATAATAGACAAAATAAAGGAAGATCTATTAGGGGTTCTGGATGCAGATAAATCGAATGAAAAATCTTATATGGAAGCAGTAAAAGCATGCGGTGAAGATAATAATGCAAAGCTTGTTGCCCATTTTTTTAATCAAAGAGGTGTGAAAGCACAATATATCAATCCAAAAGATGCAGGGCTAATTGTAAGTGATGATCCAGGAAATGCCCAAGTTCTTCCTGAATCATATGATCGTTTATATGCTTTAAGAGAAAATGATTCCATCATTATTTTTCCTGGGTTTTTTGGATATAACAAAAAGGGGAATGTAGTTACTTTCTCAAGAAGCGGCTCAGATATAACAGGCGCTATTCTGGCTAATGGAGTGAAAGCGGAACTTTATGAAAATTTTACAGATGTTGATGCTGTTTTTTCTGTCAATCCTTCAATTGTAGCTAATCCAAAAGCGATTAAGGAATTAACCTATCGCGAAATGCGTGAATTATCGTATGCTGGATTTTCTGTTTTTCATGCTGAAGCTTTAATACCGGCATATCGCGCGGGAATTCCAGTTAATGTTAAGAATACAAACAACCCTGCTGTGCCTGGTACAAGAATAGTTGCTACAAGAAATAATACTAATGGACCTGTAGTTGGTATCGCGAACGATAAAGGTTTTTGTTCTATTTATATAAGTAAATATTTAATGAATAGAGAAGTAGGGTTTGGCAGAAGAATATTATCGATTTTAGAAGATTTTCATATTTCGTATGAACACATGCCTTCAGGAATCGATGATTTAACGATAATATTAAGGCAAAATCAACTTGCTGGAAAAAATGAAGATGAAATTATCCAATGTATTAAAGAGGAGCTTCATGTAGAAGAAATTCATGTAGAGCATGATTTGGCGCTTATTATGCTAGTTGGAGAGGGAATGCGTCATAATGTTGGCACTATTGCTAGAGCTTCTAAAGCATTAGCAGATGCAGGGGTTAATGTGGAGATGATTAATCAAGGATCATCAGAAGTAAGCATGATGTTTGGCGTGAAAGAACCGATGGCAAAAAATGCAGTAAAGGCATTGTACCAAGAATTTTTTCATTGATATTGTTTTAGTTTAGAGAAAATGTGGTAATATTCCTTTTTATAAGATACTTATTTTTTTACATGAAAGTATATTTTTTTGTAGGGTCTCGTCTCTCCGGGATAATACTAATGTAAATATAATAGTGCATGTTCAAAAAGGTGGATAAAAAGTAAGCCAACGAAGAAAATCAATGTATCATTTTTACGGGACTTTTTGAACAACCTCTTAACATGAAAAGGAGATAATAATGACAATTAAAGCTATCGTTCTAGATATGGATGGAACAATGCTCAATGAAGAAAGCAAGGTAAGCACCCAGTTAAGCAATTATATAACAAATTTAAGACAGACAGGAATGAAAGTATTTATTGCAACTGGCAGAACTATTTTAGAGGTGGAAGATACTGTTCCGGATGGCTTTGAAGTAGATGGAATTGTAAATTCTAATGGGATGTCTGCATTTATTAATGGCAAACAGTTGTTTCAGCACTCATTAAATCCACCTCTTGTAGAATTATTAATTAAGGAAGCGAGAGCACGAGGTTTATATTATGAAATTCATCCTGCTGTAGGAGAGCGTTATGTATTGAAGGATGATAAAAGTATCATCCTTGACGCAATTAAAGGAACTCGTCCATTAACGGTAGAAGAAATGGAATGGCGATCAAGAAAGGCAGCAGTTGAAAAATATATTGAATGGAAAGATAATTTAAATCCAAATAATATTAGTAAAATTTACTTTTTCAGTAAAGAGAAAGTAATAATGGATACTTGGATTTCCTTTTTACAGGAATTAAAAAGGAAAGCTGGATTTACATATGCTTCCTCAACAGAACATAATGTGGAAGTTACAGCAGAAAATATAAATAAAGCAACAGGTGTTCAATATTTATTAGATAAATTTTCCCTTCATTTTAATGAGGTGCTAGCTGTAGGGGATGGGGAAAATGATTTGCCATTATTGCAGCGAGCTGGTTACGCAGTTGCCATGCAAAATGCCCCAGATAATGTAAAGGCATATGTTGATGAGGTGACAGAATATTCCTATAAAGAAGCTGGATTGTATCGCTTTTTATCCAAGCAATTCCCTTTATAGAATAAGGAAGAGGGCTTTCTAATATGTCGATTTATCGGCTATTGGAGGGTCCTTTTTTGTAAGGAAGAAAGTATAATATAAAATTTTGAAATGTTAAGTCTGTTTAGCTCCAGCGCCTAACTAACATTGAAAAAGTGGAAAGTTTATAGTAAGGGTTTAACGCATCTTTTTCTAATCCTCCTTTTACACACTCTCATACGACCTTTTCTCCTATTATTTTAAAAAAACATATAAAAATCCTATATTATAAAATATTTTGAAGATTTCTAAAAAAGTTTTCTTGTATAAATTTGGGTAGGAAGCTATAATAAATTCAACACGAAAAAGGTTGAAAAATGTAGAAAACAGGGAAGAAGCAAGGAGAATTGGTTTTTTTTCTTCCGTATTTTCGGAAAATTCTCCATTGTTAAAAATATGTGGTTTTATTATATTGCTATAAAAATTTAGGGGGACTAAATAATGAAGAAGCAAGGAATATTATTCGCTCTTTTCATGGCATTTATGCTGATTTTAACTGCTTGTGGGACAAGTGGTAAAGAGGAAGGGACAAATGGGAGCGATACAAAAAAGAAACTCAGAGTAGTAACAGATGCAGCGTATGCTCCATTTGAATATATGGATAAGGCGGAAATAGTAGGATTTGATGTAGATATTTTTAAAGCCGTTGCTAAAGAAGCAGGGTATGATTATGAAATTGTTAATGTAGGTTGGGATCCATTATTTGCAGAATTGCAAAATAAAACAGCTGATGTAGGTCTATCAGCGATTACGATTAATGATGATCGCAAAAAAACATATGATTTTTCCGTTCCATATTTTAAAAGTACAAACAAAATATTAGCTCCACAAAATACAACGATTAAAACCGCACAAGATTTAAAAGGAAAAAGAGTAGCGGTTCAAACTAGTACAACAGGTGCAGATGCAGTTGATGCGCTTTTAGGAGCAAAAAGTAAAAAGGTGAAGAAGTTTGAAAATAATAACCTCGCAATCTTAGAAATGAAAAGCGGCGGGGCAGATGCAGTTGTAGCAGATAATGCGGTAATCGAGGAATATGCTAAAAATAATCCAAAAGATAAATTTATTGTTATTGAAGATAAAGACGGGTTTGAATCAGAATATTATGGATTAATGTTCCCAAAGGGCAGCGAATTAATTGAGGATATGGATAAAGGGTTTAATGCAATTCTAGATAATGGGAAATATGTAGAGATTTATAAAAAATGGTTTGGGACAGAACCGGATGTAGAAAATTTAAAAGCACAGCAATAAGGGACTGAATTAGAAAAGAGTACTCAAAAAAGGTGGTATAACCCCACATTTAAAAGCTAGGGGACATTTCTTAGCCAAGTTTTCTATTGTGGGGTTTTCCTTTATGGGTACCTTTTTTTATTAAACGAAAAATAGAACTGTTAGTGCAATTATTGATCAGATGTGTAAATACATAAAAATAACAGTAATACATATACCTCATTGGCTGTAGGTCAATTAAGTTTTTTGATTTTTGGAGGAGATATTAATGGATTTTAATTTTACAATAATAGGTGAGTATGCTGGCCTATTTTGGGAAGGAACTTTATTAACTATTGGTTTATCATTAATTTCGATTGCAATAGGGACAATCTTTGGCCTTTTAATCGGTTTAGGGAAAATGACCAAAAACAAATTACTTGCGGCTCCATTTCAGTGTTATATTGCTTTCTTTCGAGGCACTCCTCTATTTGTACAAATATTAATCATTCATTTTGGGCTAGTGCCGATGCTAACAGGTGAAACAAATGGAAAATTAGCCGCTGTTCTTGCATTATCATTAAATGCAGCTGCCTATATAGCTGAAATTTTTCGTGCAGGCATACAGTCAATTGATAAAGGACAAATGGAAGCTGCCAGATCACTTGGAATGACACATGTACAAGCAATGAGATATATCATTCTTCCACAGTCCGTTAAAAGAATGATACCGCCGCTCGGCAATGAATTTATAGTATTAATAAAAGATTCTTCCCTTGCATCGGTTATTGCAGCACCTGAACTGATGTATTATGGAAGAATTATGATGGGACAGTATAACCGTGTATGGGAACCATATTTAACGGTCGCACTCATTTACCTTGTTTTAACCTTAACCTTAAGTTTCTTCTTAAATCGTTTGGAAAGAAGGTTGAATACGGAATGATTATTGTTGATAAATTAAAAAAATCCTTTGGAACAAATGAAGTATTAAAAGATATTAATGTAAAAATTAATCCACAGGAAGTAGTAGTTATAATTGGTCCATCTGGATCTGGCAAGTCTACTTTTTTACGATGTTTAAATCTATTAGAAACAGTGACAGAAGGAAAAGTTAGTATTCAAGGGAAGAATCTTACTGATAAGGGGACCGATATTAATAAAGTGCGTCGTGAAGTTGGCATGGTTTTTCAGCAATTTAACTTATTCCCACATAAAACGGTATTACAGAATATAACCCTTTCGCCAATGAAAGTAAAAAGGCTCGAAGGAGAAACAGCGAAGAAGAAAGGGTTGGCATTATTAAAAAAAGTTGGTTTAGAAGATAAAGCCAATGTTTATCCCGATTCGTTATCAGGAGGTCAAAAACAACGTGTGGCAATAGCTAGGGCCTTAGCAATGGAACCGAAAATTATGTTGTTTGATGAACCAACCTCTGCACTAGATCCAGAAATGGTCGGTGAAGTATTAGAAGTAATGAAGGATCTTGCTAAAGATGGAATGACCATGGTGGTGGTTACACATGAAATGGGATTTGCAAGAGAAGTTGGAGATAGGGTGATATTTATGGATGGAGGATATATAGTAGAAGAGAATATTCCATCCGAATTATTTTCTAACCCACAAGAAGAAAGAACAAAATCTTTTTTAAGTAAGGTTTTATAATGATACGAACGATTAATTTTGCTTATCATCGGAAACAGCAATGTGGTAATAACAATCACACTGCTGTTTTTTTATTGTTTAGGAAATGATAAACGAAATGGAATGGAATGGGGGATAACTTTGCAGTTGTGTTCGCACTCCGCTTCGACATACAGGCCGTGGTGTACTTTAGCCGTCCAGAGCCTAGCCCCAGTGAGTATTGCCCCCTGCTTCCTCTAAAGGAAAAAACACTTTTTGTGTCAGGAGAACATTTTCCCTCAGAGCTAAACAAGGCGCTTGCACTTTTCTTAGAAAATAAAAAAATTGTAGTTTTTTGTAAGAAGTTATAACAAGTGAAATGCAAAGAAATAATAATGAAAACGCAAACAACGTTATTAGATAAATAAAGTTCATCATAGTGAATTTTTTCACCCTATTTATCATTAAATCTAGTTATTATGATGATTAAAATAACTTAGTATACTATTGGGCGGAATAGCGTTAATTTAGAGTGAATAGTCGGAATTATTTGATGAATCAGAAAAAACGACATTTTATTTTATTTAAATACTGGAGGGATAATATGTTAGAGCTTTGGCATGAACAATTAGAAGATATGTATGAACAAATGGTTGAGTGGAGAAGACATATGCATCAATATCCTGAGCTTTCCTTTCAAGAAGTCGAAACGGCTAAAATGATAGGGGATATTTTAGAAAGTTATGGTATTGAAGTGAAAAGAAATGTCGGTGGAAGAGGAGTGGTAGGAAAGATATATGGAGAAAAGCCTGGAAAAACAATTGCATTAAGGGCTGATTTTGATGCATTGCCAATACAAGATGAAAAGGATGTACCATATAAATCAAAAATACCTGGAGTAATGCATGCATGTGGACATGATGGACATACAGCTACTTTACTAGCAGTTGCGAAAGTACTGCAAGATCATAAAGAGCAAATTGCCGGCAATATAGTACTGTTGCATCAACATGCAGAGGAGCTATCGCCAGGTGGGGCAAAGGCAATGATAGAAGATAATTGTTTAGAGGGGGTGGATATTGTGTTTGGTTCTCATTTATCTTCGTTAAGTGAATTGGGAAAATACTTTTATACACCTGGTTATTCGCAGGCGGCAGCAGATGCATTTGAGATTACGGTTAAAGGGAAAGGGGGACATGGTTCTGCTCCTCATGATACAGTCGATGCCATAGCGGTAGGTACAGCACTTGTTAATCAGCTTCAATATATTGCAAGTAGAAGAGTAGATCCGTTAAATCCAGTTGTATTATCTGTTGGTTCCTTTCACGCAGGAAACGCAAAAAATGTCATTGCAGATACAGCTACTTTAAAAGGGACGGTACGAACATTAGATGAAGATTTACGTGGATTTATGGAAAGTGAAATTAAATTAATGGCTACCCAAATTTGCGAAAGCATGCAGGCGGAATGTGACATTAATTATATAAAGGGCTACCCCGCTGTTTATAACCATGAAACGGAAATAGCCGTTTTTGAAGAAGCGGTAGCAAATACATTAAAGAAAGAGATGCTTATACAATCAACACCGATAATGGGGGCAGAAGATTTTTCTTATTATTTACTAGAAAAGCCAGGAATGTTTTTTCATACAGGAGCAAAAGTAAGTGGAACTGCTTATCCACATCATCATCCGATGTTTGATTTTGATGAAAAAGCAATGGTTTATACAGGGAAAGCTTTTCTGAGTATTGTATATCATTATGTTGCATTAAATGTAGAAGAGAATGTCGCAGAACAAGTTCTTTAATTAAGGGAAAGTCTTATATTAACCACCTTAACGAGCGATTACCCTCTGAGGAGTTTATCTAAAAAAAATGGATAGGAGAGCTGCTGCAATGATAAATAAAATGTATGAACAGGTAGAAGCTATGTTTGATCAGATGGTGGAATGGAGAAGATATTTGCACGAAAACCCTGAGCTCTCTTTTCAAGAATTTAATACAAGTAAAATGATTGGAGATATTTTAGAAGGTTATGGAATAGAAGTAAGAAGAAATGTAGGCGGTAATGGGGTAGTTGGAAAAATATATGGAAGCAAACCTGGAAAAACGATTGCATTACGAGCTGATTTCGATGCACTTCCGATTCAGGATGAAAAAGAGGTGGCATTTAAATCTAAGGTTCCTGGTGTTATGCATGCTTGCGGACATGATGGACATACGGCAACATTGCTCGCTGTTGCAAAAGTGCTGCATGATAATAGAGATAGTTTTGCAGGTACTATTGTATTGCTTCATCAACATGCAGAAGAGCTCCCACCGGGCGGGGCAATTGCAATGATTGAGGATGGCTGTTTAGATGGAGTGGATGTGGTATATGGCGCACATTTAGCATCTAGAAGTCCTTTGGGAGAAATTCTGTATGGAGTAGGACCAGCGTCTGCAGCAAGTGATAGCTTTGAACTAAAAATTCAAGGGAAGGGTGGACACGGAGCATCACCACATCAAACGATTGATGCTGTTGCAATTGGATCACAGATAGCGAATCAATTAAAGCATATTGTAAGTAGAAGAATAGACCCGCAAAAACCAGCTGTTCTTTCCATTGGCTCCTTCCATGCAGGCAATGCAGGGAATGTAATCGCAGATACAGCAGAATTAACGGGTACTGTACGAACCTTGGATGAGGATGTACGAGAAATAATGGTGAAAGAGATGGAAGAATTAATAAGTGGCGTTTGTAAAGCATTTCACGCTACGTATACATTCCGTTATACGAAAGGGTATCCGTCTACTGTTAATACAGAAAAAGAAACAACTATTCTAATAGAAGCTATTAAAGACACACTGCCAGAAGCAAAATTAGTAGAAATATTAAAACCTGGTATGGGTGGAGAGGATTTCGCCTATTATTTACAGCATAAACCAGGTAGTTTCTTTTCCGTTGGTGCTAGAAATGAAGAGATTGGTGCAGTTTATCCACATCATCATCCGAAATTTACTTTTGATGAAAAAGCAATGCTTTATACGGCAAAGGTATTTTTAAGCCTTATCTATCAGTATACGAATTCAAAAGTAGAAGAGGGGCTAGTAGAATCCACGCTTTAATACATTTTGATCCAACAGGAGGGGGAAGAATGGAACAAAACATACTGGAAGTAGACAAGCTGCAAACCGCTTTTAAAACGGATAAAGGGGAAGTTATCTCTGTGGAAGAAGTAACTTTTCACTTAAAACCTGGTGAAACAATTGGCATTGTAGGGGAATCAGGTTGTGGAAAAAGCGTTACGTCGTTATCTATTATGCGTTTACTAGGTACACATGGCTATATCAAAAAGGGTTCTGTGTTATTGAATGGAAAGGATTTAACAAAGGTTGCAGAATCAGAGATGAGGCATGTTCGTGGAAATGAAATATCCATGATCTTTCAAGAACCAATGACTTCTTTAAACCCTGTTTTTACTATTGGAAATCAAATGGTTGAATTAATTCGATTACATATGGACTATAAACCAAAAAAAGCAAAAAGCTATGCAATTGAGATGCTAAAAAAAGTAGGCATTCCAAGAGCGGAAATAATTATTGATGAATATCCACATTCCCTTTCAGGCGGAATGAGACAAAGAGTGATGATTGCGATGGCTCTTTCCTGTAAGCCTAAACTCTTAATTGCAGATGAGCCAACAACTGCCCTTGATGTGACAATACAAGCTCAAATATTAGAATTAATGAAGAGTTTAAAAGCAGAGTCTAATACTTCTATCATGATGATTACACATGATTTAGGAGTTATTGCAGAAATGGCAGATAAAGTGATGGTGATGTATGCAGGGCAAGTAGTGGAAGAGGCTGATGTTTTTACATTATTTGATGAACCAAAGCATCCTTACACAAAAGGGCTTATTGATTCTATTCCTCATTTGGAATATGAGGGACACCAGCGTTTATATTCTATCCCAGGTTCTGTTCCAACGTTGCAGCAAATGCCAAAAGGATGCCGTTTTCATACAAGATGTCCTTATGCAATGGAAAAGTGTATCACTGAAAAACCATTACATATAATGGTAGACAATAAAGAAGATCATAAAGTAAGATGCTGGCTTTATGAAGATAACAGCAGTACATCAGATGTGAGTAACGGAAGAGAGGTAAATGTATGAATGTAGAAACTTTACCCGAAAAAGACAGAATAATTAGTGAATTAAAAAAACCATTAGTAGAAATTCAACAATTAAAAAAATACTATCCTATTAAAAAAGGGATCCTTTCCAAAACTGTTGGGTATGTAAAGGCGGTTGATGGATTGAATTTTTCTATCTATCCAGGAGAAACCATTTCATTGGTTGGCGAATCTGGTTGTGGTAAGTCAACCACAGGCAGAGCTATTGTTAAGCTGGATCCTCCGACAGAAGGTAAAGTTCTTTTTGAAGGACAAGACTTGGCAGCCATTCAACATGGGGACTTAAGAAAAATTAGAACACAGATGCAAATTATTTTTCAAGATCCTTATTCTTCTCTTAATCCGCGAAAAAGAATAGGAGATTTGCTGGCAGAGCCGTTGTTAGCACATAAACTGGCGACAAAAGAAGAGGTGAATAAAAAGGTAGATCGAATGCTGGAAATCGTTGGACTGACAAAATTTCATAAAGGAAGATATCCCCATGAATTTTCAGGTGGACAACGGCAAAGAGTAGGCATTGCTCGGGCATTGATGTTAAACCCAAAACTAATTGTTTGTGATGAACCAGTCTCAGCGTTGGATGTCTCCATTCAAGCACAAGTATTAAATTTACTAAAAGATTTGCAGCAAGAATTTCATCTAACGTATTTATTTATTGCCCATGGTTTGGGAGCAGTGAAGTATATCAGTGATCGGATTGCAGTTATGTATTTAGGTAAGATTGTTGAAATAGGCAAAACAGAAGAAATCTTTCGAAATCCCAAGCATCCATATACACAGATCTTATTAAGTGCCTATCCTATTCCAAACCCGCATTTACGAAATAGAGAAAGAATTGTGGTAGAAGGAGATGTTCCAAGTCCAGCCAATCCTCCGTCAGGCTGTAGATTTCATACAAGATGTCCGATGGCTCAGGCGATATGTAAAGAACGGGAACCAATCCTTGAACAGATTGACCATTCAGTTGCCTGCCATTTTCCACTTTCATCAAATTAAAAGGAGGGAGCTATTTTGTTTCAGTATATCATCCGAAGAATATTAATTGCTATTCCCGTATTATTTGGGGTTACAATCTTCAATTTTTTCATTATAAACTTAGCACCAGGTAATCCGGTTGATATGTATTTAAATCCAGATGCAACGGAAGCGGATATACAAGCAAAAAAAGAAGCACTTGGATTAAATGATCCTATTTATATTCAATATATTAGATGGCTTAATAATTTATTACATGGTGACTTTGGATTCTCTTATACCACCTATGAACCAGTCTTGGACTTAGTAGTTAATCGTATAGTGCCGACTTTATTGCTAATGGGAACGGCGTTGCTGATTGCTTACATTATTGCCATTCCAATTGGGATTATCAGTGCTACAAAACAATATTCGTGGATGGATTACTTAACAACTACATTCTCGTTTTTAGGTGTATCTATTCCAAGTTTTTTTCTTGGGCTAGGAGCTATTTATGTATTTGCATTAGTATTTAAGATTTTACCGACTGGAGGAATGTTTACACTAGGCAATGAAGGCAGTTTTACAGATACGCTGGTTCATTTAATTCTTCCGGCTGCTATACTTGGAACCTCCATTGCAGGAAGTACGGTTCGATATGTAAGAAGCAGTATGCTGGAGGTATTAGGACAGGATTACCTTCGAACGGCACGGGCTAAAGGGTTAAAAGAATTTGTTGTCACAAATAAACATGCTTTAAAAAATGCACTTATTCCAATTATCACTATTATTGGAATGGAGATTCCTGTATTAATCGGTGGTGCGGTTGTAACAGAACAAATCTTTCAATGGCCCGGATTAGGCCAACTAACCATTCAATCGATTAGTTCAAGAGATTACCCTACCTTAATGGCCATTAACTTTTTAGCAGCGTTTGCTGTATTATTTTCCAACTTATTAACAGATGTTTTATATTCTGTTGTGGATCCACGGATTAAATATAGCTAGAAAGGAGGAGGAAAATGAGTGTTCCAAATATGAAAATGGATACCGATATCCAGATTAACCATCCATTAACTACTGTATCGGCAAAAGAGCAGCTCGGAGCAGAAGAAAGTTATTTGAAATTAATAACAAAGCGTTTTTTTAAACATAAATTGGCGGTAGTTGGATTAGTATTATTTACACTGATGGCATTAATTGCTATCTTTGCACCGTTATTAGCACCACATAATCCATACGCTGTAGAAGGGGAGTTTGCAGCCGCTCCTTCCTCTGATCATATTCTTGGAACAGATGAAGTAGGAAGAGATTTATTTAGTCGATTATTATATGCGGCAAGAGTTTCCTTATCCGTTGGAATTGGTGCAGTAGCCATCTATGTTGCAATAGGTACCGTTTTAGGAGCAATTGCAGGTTATTTTGGGAAATGGGTTGATATGGTAATCATGCGTATTACAGATGTATTTATGTCCTTTCCTTATTTAATGGTTATTCTTGTACTTGTTAGTATTATGGGGCCAAAATTAATTAATGTTATTTTAGTTTTAGGATTACTAGGATGGCCATCAATTGCTAGGTTAGTACGAGGCAGTGTTTTATCCATTAAAGAGATGGACTATGTAAAAGCCGGTATAGCTTTAGGATATTCAACACCTAAGATTGTGTTTCAACATATTCTTCCGAATTGTATTGCTCCTATTCTCGTTAATGCTACATTTGGAATTGCATCCGCTATTATCATGGAAGCATCCCTTAGTTTTCTTGGAATGGGAGTACAGCCACCGACTGCCAGTTGGGGAAATATGTTAACAGAAGCTCAATCTATTACCGTTTTAGCATCACAGCCATGGTTATGGATTCCACCTGGCATTATGATTCTTCTATCTGTTCTTTCCATCAATTTTATGGGAGATGGATTAAGGGATGCAATGGATCCAAAAAGTTTAAAATAAGATTTTATAAAATAGATTACTAGATAAAATGGGGGAAATCAGATGAAGGTATTCAGAAAAGTATTTAGTTTAGCCGCAATTTTATCCTTGTTTTTGTTAGCAGCATGTACTGGTGCTACGACTTCTTCAACTGGTGGTTCATCTAAGGATAATACGATGTATATCGGATTAGTGAATGCACCCGTTAGTTTTAACCCGATCAACTCATCAGATATTGCAGCTGCTTGGCTGGAAAAATTTATGTTTGATACCTTTTTAGAAATGACTGGACCACTTGAATTTGCACCAAAACTTGCAGAATCCTTTGATACAGAAGACAATCAAACATTCACGATTAAAATTAATAAAAATGCTAATTGGTCTGATGGAACTCCTGTAACGGCAAAGGATGTAGCCTTTACGATGAATCTGGTGGCAAATCCTAAAACAGAAACAGCTGTTGGTGCGTACCTTACTGTTTTAGATGGGTTAAATGAAAATGGAAAATTCCCAGACGGAGTAACGGAAATTCCTTCTTTAACAATAGTGGACGATAAAACCATTCAATTCAAAACAAAAAAACCAGTAGATCCTAATATGGTAAAAGAACAATTGGGTTCGAAGTTTATGATTCTCCCTGAGCACGTGTTAAAAGATATTGCACCTGAAAACTTGCAAAAAGATCCATTTATGCAAAAACCAACAGTAACAAACGGTCCATTCAAATTTGTGAAGTACGCAAAAGACCAATATATAGAATATGAAAAAAATAAGAGCTATTATTTAGGCGATGTCCAGTTAAATAAATTGTATGTCAAAATCATGCCAGCCGCTAATCTTGTTGCACAGTTGCAAACAGGGGAAATTGATATGAATGCTGCTGGTGGTATTGGGAAAATTGCTGTTCAAGATTTTGACACTGTAAAAGGTTTCGATAATGTCACATCAAAAACAGAAAAAACGTATGGTTACCAAAATATGAGCTTTAATGTAGATAAAATAACAGACCCTAAAGTAAGACAAGCGATAGCGTATGCGATTGATCGTCAAAAGATAGTAAATCAATTATTAAAAGGAGAAGGGGAAGTGGTTGATGGTCCCTATACTTCAATTAGTCCATATTTAGATAAAGATTTACAGACTTACACCTATGATCCAGAAAAAGCGAAGCAGCTGCTAAAAGAAGCTGGTTGGGACTTTAATAAAACCATTGATTTTGTCGTGCCAATTGGAAATAAAGTTCGTGAACAATCAGCAGATATTATTGCAGAAAACTTAAAGGCAGTTGGATTAAAATTGAATACGGCAACTTATGATTTTCCAACAATTATGTCCAAAGCAAAAGCCGGAGATTATGATCTAATGTTAATTGGTTTTACCAATACGATTGATCCAGATCTTACGACTATTTATGGAAGCGGGGGTTCAAGCAACTATACAAATTATAACAACCCAAAAGTTGATGAATTATTAACGGCTGGAAAGCAGCAGCCTGACACAGAAAAACGCAAAGAAATTTATAATGAGCTGCAAGCAATTTGGAGTGAAGAAATGCCTATTTTCACCTTATATTCTGATTTTGATTTCTCCGCAGTTTCGAAAGACGTAGCAGTCGGTGAACCAAAAGTATTTGGATTCCATAATGAATTATATAAATGGTCATTAACTGGAGCCAAATAAGAAGCAAGTATTAGGGATTCGATTAAAACAAAAAATCCAAGGAGGAGATCTCCTTGGATTTTTTTGTTATTCATTTTTATTTTTATCTCATTTTGAAAGAAAGAAGCAGTTTTCTAAAGAACAAAAAAGGGGTATGATAAAGAAGATATTTAGTGTTACTAAATAGATATGCGTAAATCACAATGTAAATATACAGGAGGGGAAAAATGTCCAAAATTTTTGGAAGGCTACGTACATATCGAGTCGCGATTATCATTGCATTATTTCTGATGTTAACAGAACTGATAGTCGAGCTTGTTCAACCACTGATTATGGCAAAAATTATTGATGATGGGCTAGCGTACCAAAACACAGAAGTTGTATTGTTTTGGGGGAGTGTATTGGTTGGTATTTCTTTGCTCGCGTTTGCGGCGGGTATTATCAATACTTTTTATGCTGCACATGTAAGTCAGAACTTTGGGTATAGTCTTCGTAAAGAACTGTACCAAACTATTCAATACTTCACTTATGCTACAAGTAATAAATTTTCGAATTCCTCTCTTATTACAAGGCTAACAAATGATATTACCCAATTACAAAACACTATTTTTATGGGCTTGCGATTTATGCTGCGTGCACCACTGTTAATAATTGGTGGAATTGTCATGTCATTCGTTGTTAATGTAAAGCTTGCTTTTATTCTTGCTATTACCATCCCTCTTCTTATTATAATGTTTTATTTCGTTATTAATAAAGGTGGAAAGCTATTTAAACAAGTTCAGGAAAAACTGGATCGAGTAAATAGTGTAATGCTTGAGAATTTAACAGCGATGCGCTTAATCCGAGCATATGTGCGAAACCAATTTGAAAAAAGCCGATTCTTAAAAGCAAGTGATGAATTGCGGGGAAATACGGAGTCTGCATTAAGACTAATGGAGATAACTGTTCCTCTTGTTTTATTTGTGATGAATCTTTGTATTATCTTTATTCTATGGTTAGGTTCGGTACAAATAAATACGGGAGTAATGCAAGTGGGAGAAGTAGTCGCGATTATAAACTATTCTTTAAGAATTACCTCTTCTTTATCTGTTGTTACTATGCTCATTATGGTTATATCCCGTTTAAAAGCATCTTCCGGCCGTTTAAATGAACTATTAGAAATAGAGAAAAAGGACAGTGACCAGTCTATAAATAAAAACAAGCAACCGCTTATTAAAGGAGAAATTAGATTTACGGATGTATCCTTTCGCTATCCAAATGCACAAGTAGATGCTATACATAACTTGGATTTTACCGTTCATGAAAAAGAGATGGTCGCTGTATTAGGAGTAACAGGTTCTGGTAAAACATCCCTTTTCCAATTGATTCCACGACTTTTTGAACCATCAAATGGATCAATATATATAGATAATCAAAAAATAGAGACCATTCCATTAGAGCAATTACGCAAACAAATTGGCTATGTTCCGCAGCAGGCTTTATTATTTACAGGAACGATTAAAGAAAATATTAAATGGGGAAATCCCTCTGCTTCTTTTGAGGAAGTAGTAAAAGCTGCCAAGGATGCCCAAATTCATGACACGATTATGTTATTTCCAGATCAATATGATACAAAAATTGGCCAAAAAGGGGTCAATTTATCAGGAGGCCAAAAGCAAAGGCTTTCCATTGCAAGAGCACTTGTGCGAAATCCTAAACTTCTTCTTCTTGACGACAGTACAAGTGCATTAGATTTGAAAACAGAAAAACAGCTTTTGCAGGCACTAACGACATATGATTGTACGATTTTTCTTATTACCCAAAAAATATCTACAGCGTTGAAAGCAGATAAGGTCTTGCTTTTAGAGGACGGAGAAATACTTGCTTTTGATTCGCATGAGAAGATGGTAAAAACAAATAAGCTGTATCAAAAAATAGTGATGTCACAGTTGGGGGAGGAGGAAGGAAAATATGTTCAAAGCTCTAACCGATCCATTTCAATACAATAAGATAAATATAAAGCCAGCTAAAACAGCAGGGAAAAAGCCAATAAAGCCTAGGAATGCAGGTAAAACGATTTTTCGGTTATGGAGATATATGGAACAAAAAAAAGCACTGCTTCATCTTGTCCTTTTTCTAGTTGCTGCAAGCTGTGTGTTGGGGCTTTTAGGTCCATATTTGCTGGGAAAAGCGATAGATTCTTATATCGTTAATAAGGAAACGACTAATTCGATGATGCTTTTGTTATCATTGGCGATTATTTATTTATTGTATTCCCTTACTATGTTTTTGCAAAATTATTGGATGATTGGGATATCACAAACAACGGTATACAAGCTCCGTTCTGATTTATTTCAGCATTTTCAACAATTGCCAATTGCCTATTTTGATAAACGGCAGTATGGAGAGCTTATGAGCCGGGTAACAAATGATATAGAAAATGTAAGTTCTACATTAAATAGTTCCGTGATTCAAATATTCTCTAGTGTTCTCACATTAATAGGTACGGTATCTGTTATGCTTTGGATTAGTCCGGCTTTAACTCTTTTAACACTTACTATTATTCCAATCATGTATATGGGAATGAAGTGGATAACAAGGAGAACAAGCGTATTATTTAAAGTGCAACAAAGACATTTAGGAGCATTAAATGGGTTTATTGAAGAATCGATTTCAGGACAGCGTATCATTAAGACCTTTTCATTAGAAGAAAAAATGATTCAAGAATTAAATGAGAAAAGCAATAATTTAAAAAATATTAGCTACTGGGCACAAGTTTATTCTGGCTTTATACCAAAGTTAATGAATATGTTAAATAATATTAGTTATGCTTTAATTGTTGGTGCAGGCGGGCTGATTATTCTTAAGTCTGGAACGATTTCCATCGGTATAATCGTCATTTTTGTAGAATATGCTAGGCAATTTACCCGACCATTAAATGATCTATCTAATCAATTTAACACATTATTATCAGCTATTGCAGGGGCAGAGCGTGTTTTTGAAGTATTGGATGAACAAATAGAGTCGAAAGATGAAGATTTTGCTCATGAATTGAAATCTATTAAAGGAGAAGTTAAGTTTTCACACGTATCATTTGCTTATGATACAAATAAAAGCATCTTAGAAAATGTAAGTTTTCAAATAAACCCAGGCGAAACATTAGCTCTTGTTGGACCAACAGGTGCAGGAAAAACGACGGTTATTAATCTATTATCAAGATTTTATGAAGCAACAGGAGGAACGATTAAAATAGATGAACAGAATATTACGAAGATAAAGCGAGAAAGCCTACGTTCTCATATGGCCTTCGTACTGCAGGATACGTATTTGTTTGAAGGAACAATACGAGAGAATATTCGATATGGCAGACTGTCGGCAACAGATAAAGAAGTGGAGACTGCTGCAAAATTGGCTAATGCTCACAGTTTTATCAATAAATTGCCCAAAGCTTATGATACTGTTTTATCTTCAGACGGCAACGGAATTAGTCAAGGGCAAAAGCAATTGCTCTCCATTGCTAGAGCGATTATAGCAAATCCAGCTATTTTAATTTTAGATGAAGCAACAAGCAGCATTGATACTGTTACAGAAATAAAAATTCAGGAAGCCTTACAGCGCCTAATGAAAGGAAAAACTAGTTTTGTTGTAGCCCACCGTTTAAATACAATTAAACATGCAGATAAAATAGTAGTATTAGATAAAGGAAGCATAATAGAAATGGGATCACATGATTATCTTCTAAAACAAAAAGGCTTTTATTACGAACTATATCATAATCAATTTAAAGAATAGCTTTTAGCTGAACCAATCTATCCATAAGTCAGATGAAAAAAGCAGTATTTCATTTTTTTTATAGTTTAAGTTTATAAGCAGGGAGCAGTCAGAATACACGAAGACTCCTATGGGAATTGCGGGATAGGCTCGGCGCCCGCCCCATGGAAAGCGAAGTGTATTCTTACTGCGGACTAATTGAGAGTGCACCCCTCTTTTCAAGGTAGTAAAAAAGAATGAACGTAATAAAAATGTAATTTGACTGACCGGTCATTTTTTATTAAAATAGAAATATGTTCATTAATTCTACTTTAGAGGAGAATAATAAAATGAAAACCATTGATCAAATTATCGAATTTCTCAAGAAAATGGGTGTAGATGCGGAGAAGGTCGGCAGAAAACCAAAGGAGACCTATTAATCGAATGAATAATATAAAACAACTCCAAACATATGTAATGGAAAATAACTTCAATCTAGACGAATTATCCAATGAGCTAATGGAATGGAAAAATAGTTTAATTATTTATCGATTTGCTTTAGAAGAAGTGAATACAAAATTTAAAATTCTAAACGAAGAGTTTCAATTTATCCATAATCACAATCCAATTGAACATTTAAAATCAAGAATCAAAGATCCAAAAAGTATCATGTTAAAACTGCAGCGTAAAGGATTAGATATTACAGTTGATAATGCGAAAGAAAATATCCATGACATCGCTGGCGTACGAGTTACCTGTTCTTTTATTTCAGATATTTATGATATTTATGATATATTAAAAAGTCAAAGTGATATAAAGATTGTCAATGTAAAAGACTATATAAAAAATCCGAAGCCAAATGGATACAAAAGTCTGCATTTAATGATTAAAATTCCTGTTTATTTAAGCAATGGAATGGAAGAAGTTTCAGTGGAAATACAAATTAGAACCATTGCGATGGATTTTTGGGCGAGTTTAGAGCATAAAATCTATTATAAATTTGATAAAGGAATTCCAGAACATTTATTAACAGAATTAAAAGAAGCAGCAGATACCGCACATGCATTAGATATTAAAATGAAAAAAATTAAAGATAGAGTAGATATTGTTCAATCAGTAGGCAATGAGCAGCCATTAATTTAAATAGGTTCCTGAGGGGGAAGGCAAGAAGGAAAGCGAAGTTCAATTCCTTTTTGCCTCCCCTTTTTTTAAACGATAAGAAAGTATAAAATTTTTCAACTTAGATTAATGTCTAGCTCCAGTGCCTAGCCCCTGTGAGTATTGCCTCCTGCCTCTAAAAGTAAAAAGACTTTTTGAGTCAGGAGAACATTTTTCTTCGGGCCTTACCAAGGCGCTTGCGCTTTTCTTAAACTAAAATAGTCAACAAGATTAATGTAGGAGATTGCATATCAATTTTCAGGATAATAATTTATAATAAATAGATATATTTTTATGCGTATTCTATTGGCATAAAACATAAAGGAGCAACGAAATGAAGGATCAACCATATTGGACGAAATTAAAACCATTTATACAAGAAAATTGGAAGAAAGCAGATTTTGAAAGAGCTACTTCTATTCAGGAAAAAACAATTCCATTTTTAATAGAAGGAAAAGACTTGATTGCAGAGTCTCCAACGGGTACAGGAAAAACATTAGCTTATTTGCTTCCACTCTTAAACAATATAAATGCTGAAGATAAAGGAATGCAGGCAATAATATTGGCATCTTCCCAAGAACTTGTTATGCAAATTCTAGGCGAAATACAAAAATGGGGAGAGGGAAGTGGAATTAGAGCTGCTTCTTTTATTGGTGGTGCTAATGTAAAAAGGCAATTAGAAAAGTTGAAAAAACATCCTCATATTGCTATTTGTACACCTGGTAGAGCATTGGAATTAATTAAACAGAAAAAGTTAAAAATGCATGAAGTAAAAACGATTGTATTGGATGAGGCTGACCAGCTTTTAGTGGCTGAGCATATAGAATCGGTGAAGCAAATTGTAAAAGCAACGCTATTAGATAGACAAGTTGTTCTATTCTCTGCCACTTTAACGGATAAGACAGCTGCTATTGCAACAGGACTTGTAAAAGATCCGGAAATAATCCGTGTTAAGAAAGATGAAACAATTAAAGCAGCAATTGTGGAGCATGTATACTTTCAAGAAGAACATCGGGATAAATTGAAAGTTATAGAACGATTGGCAAGATTAGAGGATAGCAAAATTCTTGTATTTGTTAAAGATATTGGCAACTTAACTGTATTGCATGAAAAACTGACTTATAAAAAGCTACAAATAAGCATGCTGCATAGTGATTTGAACAAAATGGAACGCTCTAAATCAATTAACAGTTTCCGAAAAGGCAAAACAAATATGCTTTTGGCAACAGATGTGGCAGCAAGAGGATTGGATATTCAAAAAATCACCCATGTTGTACATTATGATTTAGCAAATAATACAACACAATATATTCATCGTTCTGGACGAACCGGCAGATTTGGTGCAAAAGGAATGGTTATAAATATTGTGACAGAAAGAGAAGAAAGAGAACTAAAACAATTTTTAAAAGAATTAGCTATTCCGTTAGAACGAAAAGACTTCTATGAAGGAAAAATAGTAGATTATACTCCAGTGAGTAAAGCAGCAAAAAAAAATTAAAGATGCTAATCTTTAAACCCACAGAGAAATTCTTTCTTCTGTGGGTTTATTTTATAAGATCAGAAAGTATAAAATTTTTCAACTTAGATGAGTGTCTAGCTCCAGCGCCTAGCCCCTGTGAAAGATAACCTCTTGCCTCTAAAAGTAAAGAACACTTTTTGAGTCAAGAGAACATTTTTCTTCGGGGCTGAGCAAGGGCGCTTGCGCTTTTCTTATTATTTTACTGAGAAGTTAAAGGAGTTGGCTGATGCAACGAGTTCATTTATGTATTTCAATGTTACATTGGCAGCTTCTGCCGTTGTGTATTTTTTTCGGTTATTTAATACATTCGTAAACATTCCTTGCCAAATAAGGATGGTCATTTCATTAACTGCTTCTACATTTTCTGCTTTTAACAGACCTTCTTGTTGAGCTAATTCTAAAATGGACTTTCCTCTTTTCCAAAGATTGCGTTCCACTAATATTGGTTTTATATGTTCATCAATGTTAGTTAAGTCTGCAGGATATAATTGGTAGTAATGTTCTAATAAATTTTCAGGGTTATCACCTAAATCCATTATAAATATAGCGTGAAAGATTTGCGGCTGTCTAAATGAATGCTTGCAAAAACTTTCCCAGGCTAATAAGTATTTTTCTAGAGAATTTTTTCCTTTTCCCATTTGTACGGAAACATCTTCTGTATATTCTTTTAAAAATTTCATCGATGCAAAAAAGATAAGATGAGAAACCTCAGAAAAATAATTATAAATAGTAGCGCTGTTATAACCTGCTTTGTCCGCAACTTTTCGAATGGTTACTTTATCAATTCCTTCTGTTTCAATAATTTCTGAAGTTGCGTCAATAAAGTACTTCCACATTCTGCTTCTTTTCATTTCTTTTTTATTCATTAAATTTCTCCTTAAACAAATACTAATTATTTTATCTATTTTTGATTATACGTTTCTATAAGCGAGTAAATAAAGGGAAAAGTATAAATAATAACTTTACTATCACTTAGGTTGTGATCCAATATTGATTATGTTACCATAACCAATATCGAAAATATAATCATGATTATATTTGGGGGAAAGGTGAAATAGTATATTAGTTGGAAAGTTGCACAATTATTTTAATTAATAATAGATAGTAAATTGGAGGTAATATAATGGTTTTTAATGTTCGTGATACACATCTTACAATAAAGACAGAATTTCCAAGAGAAGTTCGTGAAATAGAGCATGTTTGGATTCCTATGTCAGATGGAAAAAAATTGTCTGCTCGTATTTGGCTTCCAGTAGATGCAGAGCAGGATCCAGTTCCTGCTATATTAGAGTATTTACCATATCGGAAAAATGATTTTACTGCATTAAGAGATTCTATTCGTCATCCTTATTTTGCTGGACATGGCTATGCAAGCATTCGTGTTGATATGAGAGGATGCGGTGATTCTGAAGGGATCATGTATGATGAATATTTAAAACAAGAACAAGATGATGCAATAGATATTCTAAAATGGATAGAAGAACAATCCTGGTCTACTGGGAAAGTAGGAATGATTGGGAAATCATGGGGTGGTTTTAATGGACTGCAAGTAGCAGCACGCCGTCCTTCTCCTTTAAAGGCAGTTATTACTTTATGTTCCACAGATGATCGGTATGCGGATGATGTTCATTATAAGGGTGGATGTATACTTGCTTCTGATATGCTTTGGTGGGGATCCACCATGTTAGCATATAACGCAAGACCAGCTGACCCTAAAATAGTCGGAGATGACTGGAAGCCAATTTGGCTCGATCGATTGGAGAAAACTCCACCATTTGTAGAAGAATGGGTAAGGCAACAAAAACGTGGGAAGTACTGGAAGCATGGCTCTATTTGTGAAAATTATGAAGATGTGAATATTCCAGTTTTTGCTGTTGGGGGATGGGCAGATGGTTATACAGATGCCATCTTTAGAATGTTGGAAGGTTTGCCTGGTCCTAAAAAAGGATTAATTGGTCCATGGGCACATGAATATCCAGAAGTTGCTATTCCAGGTCCCCAAATCGGATTTTTGCAAGAATGCTTGCGTTGGTGGGATCAATGGTTAAAAGGAGAAGATACAGGAATTATGGAGGAGCCAATGCTTAGAGCTTGGATGCAAGAAAGTGTTCCTCCACAAGTGGAATATTTAGAACGCCCTGGCCGCTGGGTTGCAGAGAAAGAGTGGCCAGCTCAACATATTGAAACAGCTGATTACTATTTAGAACAAGATTTTCTTGTGAAAACAGCAAATAAAGAACAAGAAATTACGGTTTCAAGTATGCAGGCGCATGGCTTGTATGCTGGGGTATGGTGCCCATTTGGACAGCCAGGCGATCTAGCTTCCGACCAACGACTAGAAAATGGACAATCCGTTTGTTTTACTTCAGAGGTATTAGATTCGCCGATGGAAATTCTTGGGTTCCCTGAAATAGACGTGAAGCTTTCGGCTGACAAGCCAAATGCACTTCTTTCCGTGCGTTTATGTGATGTTGCACCAGATGGTTCTTCTACATTAGTTAGCTGGGGGATGCTCAATTTAACGCATCGAGATAGTCATGAGTTTCCAACACAGCTAGTACCTGGTGAGCAGTATAAAGTAAATATCCGTTTAAATTCAGTTGGATATGTGCTTCCAGCTGGTCATAAATGGCAGATAGCATTGTCACCAACATATTGGCCACATGCATGGCCATCTCCAGAAGCTGCGACACTTCAAGTTTACACTGGGGAAGATACTCGTTTGAAATTGCCTGTTAGAACTCCGCAGCCTATCGATAAAATGCTACCACCTTTTGAGGCCCCTGAAACGGCAAAGGTAGCTGAAAAGGAAATAATAAGAGAAGAAAGCAGAAATCGTGAAGTTCGACATGATCTCATTCAAGATGTATGGACACTGATAGATGATTCTGATGAAGGAAAACGCCGTCTTCTGCCAAATGGTATTGAATATGGAAGTGTAAATCGTAATAGATATACGATAAAAGAAGGAGATCCTTTATCGGCAGAAGTTCGCTGTGAATGGGAACTAGATGTTGGGCGTGGTGAGTGGCAAACAAGATTAGAAAATGTAAGTATCATGACTTGTGATAAAACCTATTTCTATTTAGAGAATAAAGTAATAGCTTTTGAAGGGGAAACAGAAGTGTTTAATAAAACGTGGAAAGAAAAAATTCCTCGGGATCTCGTGTAATAATATATAAGTGCGTTCAAAACGGGGGATAAAAAGGCCCAATGGACGTGAGCGTTTTTAGTTGAAGATTCTCTAGTTAAATACGTAGAAGCGAAAGATGAGCTAACAAATTTTTGAACAACCTCTATAAGGTAAAGGCTCCTTGAAGGAATCTTGTTCTTGTTAAAGAAGAACAAGGTTTTTCAAGGGGCTTTTTCTATTGGAATTTTTATAAATTAGGGTTTAGCTTGACCATATTGATAAATGTTGATGCTTAATTTAGTAAATAGTTAGTTCACAAGAAGTAAGTGTTAACTAGCTTGCCTTGCCCATGGTTTCATTCAATTCGTTTCATCTCTTCATTGGAAAAGAGATTACTGGCTGTTGGCTGAAAAGGGAAATTTATCTTTATAAAGAAAGATAGCATAATATTGGACAAATTTCACATGATAATAACAGAAGATGAAAGAGTAGGAGAACATGGAATGGTTACATTTGCGTATGTGTTAATAATAGGACTAATGAGCATTCTCACCGTTGTTTTAGATATGTTTGTTTTCCATGCAGGACTGAAAAAATGTGTGGCAAACATTTATAACGCAGAAATTGGTGCAGGAGCCTTGACGATTGTTCTAGCAGCTTTATTAGGCTTTGTCTGGTCTATTGTTGTTGATTTTCGAATGAAAAAAAATAAAACTAAATCAAACCCACAATAAGATTTTAAAAAACACGCGTTGCGAAATACGTCTTATAAAAGAGAGGTATCGTTTAAACGAATGCTAAAAGAAAACATTTCATTAAGCCAGCTTGCTGCATTGATTTTTAATTTTTATATAGGAAGCGCAATTGCGATAGGGTTAGGACTGCAAGCAAAAGAAGACGCATGGATTGTTATTTTAATCTCCTTAGCTATCGGGTTGATTCTTTCTTTATTTTATTACTACATAGGATCATTATTGCCAGGAAAAAATTTGTATCAAATATTCGAATATTGTTTTAAACGTCCAATAGCAATTTTCATTAGTATGGTATATATTGTTTTTTTTTTTATTTTGCTTGTCGAGTGATAAGGGATTTTGGCGAGTTAATATCGTCAGCAGTGCTTCCGCTAACCCCTGTGGAATTTACCGTTTTAACAATGACATTGTTGATAGGGTATATTTTGTACTTAGGGATAGAAGTATTAGGGAGAACATCAGAAATTTTCACCCCTTATGCTGTGGGATTTATTTTTTTACTTTTTCTCTTTCTCTATGTGAATAAAAATATTGATTGGACGAATATAAAACCGATTTTAGGAGAAGGAATGGGTCCCTTATGGAAGGATATTTTTCCCTATGGAATTGATCGTCCGTATGGACAGTTAATTGTTTTTCTTTGTATTTTTTGCAATGTAACAAATGATAAATACAGCAAAAAAGTTGTTATATTCAGCGTGCTTAGTTCAGGATTTATCTTATTAATATCCTCTGTCTTAATGATATTATCTTTAGGGCAAAATATTGCCTTGCGTTCTAATTTTCCGTTATTAAGTGTTGCTAGGCTTGTGTCTATCGGAGAATTCATACAAAGGATTGATGCCATAGTCGTTTTTACTATGATGTTAGGGTCATTAGTAAAAAGCAGTATTTTTATTTATGGGGGATTAAAAGGGTTAGAATATATTTTTAAAATACCTTTTCGTTATTTTTCTATTCCTATTTGTTGTGTGATCTCCATGTTTTCCATCTTTATTAGCCGGAATTTTTCAGACCATATGGAGGAAGGATTATTAGTAATTCCCTTCCTATTACATTTACCGCTACAATTTATTTTCCCTATTCTTATTGTTGTGGTTATTCTGGTAAAACGTTGGAAAACGAAAAAAGTAAAACATAAAAATATGTCGTCAAAAGAGGAAATGTAACGGGTTTACTAAAATGATTTAAGGTGTTGAAAAGCGATGTTAACGGAAAAGCTATCTTTAAGTCAGTTATTGACACTTATTATTAACTTTCTGCTCGGCAGTGCGATTGTAATAGGTGTTGGTTTAGAAGCAAAACGGGATGCATGGATTGTAGTGATAATTGGAATGTTCATTGGGTTGATTGTAATATCTTTTTATTATTATATCTTATCTCTATTGCCTGGAAAGAACCTGTTTGAGTTATTTGAATACTGTTTTAAACGTTCTATAGCCGTTGGGCTGACCAGTGTATACATCATTTATTTTTTTTATATCTCCTGTCGTGTAATAAGGGATTTTGGCGAATTGATTGCTTCAGCTATCCTTCCGTACACACCCATTGAAGTAACGATTTTTACTTTAATGCTTTTGATTGGCTATATTCTTTATATGGGAATTGAAGTATTGGGAAGGACATCAGAAATATTTACACCATATACCTTTGCTTTTATGCTGCTGATTTTTTTATTTTTATATGCAGGTGGAAATATTGAATTATTTAATATTCAGCCAGTATTGGCAGGTGATTTGAAGCGAGTTGTCCAAGCGGTTGTTCCTTCCATTTTTGTCTTTCCATATGGAGAACTAATTGCTTTTACGGTGATTTTATCCAATATCACCAACTTTAAATATAGCAAAAGAATATGTTTGCTGGGGGTTGTGATAGCAAGTTTTCTATTAATGGCTTCCGTTTTTCTCAGTATTGTTGCTTTAGGAGAAAATACAGCAATCCGCTCTAACTTTCCTTTATTAAGTGCAGCTAGACTTGTAAGTATAGGTGAATTTATTGAGAGAATAGATGCACTTGTTGTATTTATGATGATGCTAGGCATACTAATTAAAAGCTCCGTTTTTTTGTACGGAGGATTGAAAGGGTTAGAATATATTTTTAAAATACCTTTTCGTTATTTTTCTATTCCATGTGCTTGCATTATAAGTATGTTTTCTGTTTTTATTTCTGTTGATTTTTCAGATCATATAAAGGAAGGATTGTATGTTACTAAATTTTTATTGCATTTGCCATTAGAGTATGGAATACCAGTTTTAGTGTTAGGCACACTATTATTTAAAAAATGGAAGAAGGGCAGAAAACAAAATAGGGAGGTGAATATATGAATTATTTAAAAAAACTGCTTGCTATAAATAATAAAAAGCAGATTCCTTCATATACAGAGCCAACAAAAGTAAAACATATCGAGTTAACAAAGCTCTCTTTTCACGAATTAAAGTCCGAGTTATTTAATTGTTTTGGAAATACAGCTGATTTACAAGTAGATGAAGTAATGATTGGTAAAAGTGAGGCGATGATTGTTTATCTTGAGACAGTTGTTAACACGGATCTATTAAAGGAAATGCTGGGGAAGACATTAGAAAGCCCAGTTGAAAATAATAGGGTTATTGCAAATGTGGAAGATTTAGAGGCACTGAGCAAAAGGAGTTTTGGAGTATCGGGATATGAGTTACTGAAAACTGTTGATGATATTGTATCTGGTGTTTTAGATGGCCGGATTATTATTGCTTTTCGAGGAATACCAGAAGTATTAAGCTTAAGCTTTATCAATAGTGAAGGCCGTTCTGTAACGGAACCTTCCACTCAAACAGTTGTAAGAGGGCCAAAAGATGCCTTTGTGGAAGATGTATCTACAAACATTAATTTAATTCGAAAAAGAATAAAAAATCATAATTTGCGTTTTGAAAAATATATGATTGGAAATGAATCGCGCACAACGATTTTTATTAGTTATATGCACGGTATTGTTAATGAAAAAATATTGGAGGAGGTTCGCAGCAGAATAAAAAAAATAAATATATCAGCTATTTTTGAATCTGCGAATATAGAAGAACTAATTGCTGATAAAAGTGCAACAGTATTTCCACTTGCAATGAATACAGAGCGTCCGGATTCTGTGGCATCAAGTCTTATGGATGCAAAGATAGCTATCATTATTGATGGAACGCCATTTGTATTAATTGTTCCGGCTGTATTAACGGATTTTTTTACTTCTGCTGAAGATTATTATCAAAATTATTTTATGAGTAGTTTTGTCCGCATGATTCGTTATTTGTCTTTTATGATTGGATTATTGATGCCATCTGCTTATGTGGGAATTCTAACTTTTCATCCTGAATTAATGCCAACAACATTGTTATTAAGTGTTATTGCGCAACGGGAATCGGTGCCGTTTCCAGCTGTGGTAGAAGTATTTATTATGGAAATTACATTTGAAATTTTACGAGAAGCTGGAGTTCGTATGCCTCGGGCTGTTGGGCAGACAGTTTCGATAGTTGGTGCACTAGTTATTGGGCAGGCAGCTGCAGAAGCAGGAATCATTTCCAATATAATGGTTATTATCGTAGCAATAACAGCGATAGCGAATTTTGTATTTCCGAATTACAGCTTTGCAAACGCCTCCCGTTTAATTCGATTCATTCTTATTATTGTTGCTTCTATTTTAGGATTATATGGGGTATTGCTTGTATTAGTATTTATGGTGGCTCATTTAAGTTCATTGCGTTCCTTTGGTGTTCCTTATTTAGCACCAGTAGCCCCTTTTATTATAGAAGATCAAAAGGATGTTTTTGTTCGTTTTCCTGTATGGTCTGTCAATAAGCGCCCAGCCTACTTAAGCCCGAATGAAAGTGAGAAGCAGAAAAATGATAGCTCCCCTTCTCCACCAAAAATAAAAGGCGGGGGAAAAAGTTGAAAAAATTATGTCTCCTCTTCTTTATAATTAGTGTTTGTTTTCTTTTATCAGGCTGCTGGGATCGAAAAGAATTATCAGAGGTACAGCTTGTATCAGGAATGGCCGTTGATCTTGGTGATAATGCAAAATATAAAGTAACAATAGAAGCATTGAATGCGGTAGAGCTAACGAGTCAAACTTCTCAGGGGAATGCGCCTTCTATTGTAGAAGGGATTGAAGGGGATTCTATATCAGAAATTACCCATCAATTTAATCAGTACCTTGCCCAGACCCCGATTTATTCACATATGAAGCTTTTAGTTATTAGTGAGGATGTTGCTAAGTTAGGGTTAATGGAATTTATTGATTACTTGGAAAGAAATAGAGAGTTAAGAGATGATTTCAAAATAATTATCGTTAGAGACCAGAAAGCGGAAGATGTATTGAAAATAACGTATCCTTTTAAGAAAGCTTCCTCACTAAAGATTTCTCCACAAATTGATAATATATTATCAGAATGGGGTGGTGATCCTAATGTGAGAATTAACGACTTCATTTCGGATTTAACACTAGAAGGAAAAGAACCAGTTCTGGAAACCGTAAAAATCAAAGGGGATAGCAAGAAGGGGGGAAGTATGGACAATCTAACTAAGGTTACCCCAGATAGTGTTGTCGAATTGGATTCATTAGCTGTTTTTAAAAATCAGAAGCTCCAAGGTTTTTTGCCACTTGAAGATATAAGAAGTTACTTATTGATTAATAATTATCTCAAGCAAACAACAGTTACTGTGAACTGTAACAGCAAGGATAACGAGTATAGTTCTGTTCGGGTGACACAAACGAATACAGATGTTCAGGTGAAATGGAAAGAAGGAAGACCAGTTATTAGAGTGAATATTAAAGCAGAAGGCTACTTAGAAGCAACACAATGCTATAAATCAATTACGAATATTAAAACCTATTTCTTATATGAAAAGTTAGTTAACAAAACAGTATCTAAACAAGTTGAAAAGACAATAAAAAAGGTTCAAGAGGAGTATCAGTCAGATATATTTGGTTTTGGTGAAATGATGAGGCGGCAAGATTATGACCAATTTATTAAAGTGAAAGCGGATTGGAATGAGCATTTTGCAGAGGCGAAAGTAGATGTTAATTGTGAAATAACATTAAGACGATCTGGCATTCGAACTAAAAGCTTTTTATCGGATACTTAATTTGATTAATTTTTATCTTATGATAGAATAGTAATTAATTAAATGAATGATGATTGACACTAGGGGATCCCTTGATAAGGGCTGAGAATAAAGTAGCTACTTTTAAACCCTCAAAACCTGAACAGGCTCGTACCTGCGTAGGAAAGTGGAAAATTGTATTTTTTGTGCTTATTCTATTGTAGGCTCTTTTTATGCGAATTTTTAAACCACTTTCCTGAACAGGAGAGTGGTTTTTTGCGTTGCCAAGCTATTAAAACAAAGAAAAATCAGTGAATGTAAAAGGGCAATTCTAGATGGAAAGGATGGGATTTTTGATTGAAGCTTATTGCTGTTACCGACAATCAGCATTCTATTGATGAACTCGCATGCAAAATATTGAAAATTCACACTTTTGTAGATTACATACATATTAGAGAAAAATCAAAACCTGCACGGGATGTGTTTATGCTGTGCGTTCGATTATTACAACAAGGTGTGGATAAAAAAAAGCTAGTTATAAATGATCGTTTAGATGTTGCTTCCTTGTTAAGTATAGATAATGTACATTTGCCGGGAAGTGGATTGCCGGTTAAAGAAGTGAAAAATTTTTTTCCGGAAAAGACGATCGGTACTTCTGTTCACAGCATAGAGGAAGCTATTCAAGCAAATAGAGATGGAGCGGATTATATTTTATATGGGCATTGCTTTAAAACGAACAGCAAAAAGGGAAAGCCGCCAATCGCTATTGAATCTATTGAAAAAATAAAGCGAGAATTATCCATTCCATTATTTGTGATTGGAGGAATCACAGAAGAAAGGGTGGAGGTCGTACATCAGTATGGTGCAGATGGAATCGCTGTAATGTCGACCATTTTTTCCTCAGCCGATCCTTTGGAAGAAGTAAAAAAGCTTCAAGAGAGGTGTAAACAATATGAAACGAAACTATGAAGTAGCCGTTATCGGTGGAGGAATAATCGGGTGCTCCATTGCTTATTTTTTAGCAAAGGAAAAAATCGATGTTGCTGTGTTCGAAGCCCAAGAAATAGGCGGGAAATCTACAAGTGCAGCAGCCGGTATGCTTGGAGCACATTCTGAATTTAAAGAATTTGAATCATTATACCCTTTTGTTAGAAGCAGTCAATTGCTGTATAAAGAACTTGCGAATGAAATTCAAATGTGCTGTGGAATTGATATGGAACGCAAGGAAGGAGGGATATTGAAATTAGTTTTTTCAGAAGAAGAAAAACAAGCGCTTCAACAAGTTCTCGCTCATTCAGCAGTTAACTGGCTGCCAGCTGCTGAGGTGTTAAAAAAAGTACCTGTGACAAATTCCATTATTGGTGCCGCACATTTAAAAGAGGATGTTCATATAACACCAGCTATTGCATGCAATGGACTAAGCAAAACAGCCCAATATTATGGAGCATCTATTTTTGAATATACAGAGGTTGCAGACATAAAAAAACGAGGTGATCATTACGTTATTCACACAGCAAAGGGTGAGTTTCAAGCCAATTATGTTGTGGTGGCCAGTGGCGTTTGGAGTAATCGTTTTTTTCAGCAATTAGGGTTAACTAATCAGGTTATACCAGTCAAGGGTGAATGCTTGGCGGTCATTAATGAAGGAAAACCACTGGATCATACGCTTTTTTATAAACAAAATTATATGGTGCAAAGAAATAATAATAAGCTTGTTATTGGAGCAACACAAAAATGGAATGATTGGGATGCAAGACCGACAATTGGCGGGATAGAAGAAATCATTCAAAAAGCGAAGGAAATAATGCCGAGCATAACGGAAATGAAAATGGAATCCTATTGGGCAGGTTTTAGACCGATGACCTTTGATGGATATCCTTTTATTGGAGCCCATCCAGAAGATGACAATCTCTTTTTTGCAACGGGGCATCAGCGAAATGGCATACTAATGGCTCCTGCTACAGGAAAGCTGATTAAAGATCTGATTGTCGGCAATCAAGTAGAAGAAACATGGTTAAAGGCCTTTCAAGTAGATAGAAGAAACAAAATCTCTGTATAGGGAGGTGGAAAAGTGACAATCAACTTAAACGGAAAATCAGTAATACTGCCAGTAGGAGTGGAAACGCTCGCTGATTTACTAGTTTTATATGAATTGCAAAATAGAATTGTAGTAGTGGAATTAAATAAAGAGATTATATTAAAAGATCAGTACACTGTATCCCGTCTTTCGGAGGGCGATTCAGTGGAGCTGATACATTTTGTAGGAGGCGGATAATATGTTAACCATTGCGAATAAAGAATTTAAATCGAGATTACTATTAGGGACGGGGAAATATCCATCATTTGATATTCAGAAAAAAGCAGTAGATGTCTCTGGTGCAGAGATCTTAACATTTGCTGTTAGAAGAATGAATATTTTTGAAGAATCCCAGCCTAACTTTTTAGAACAACTGGACTTATCCCGTTATACCTTGCTGCCTAATACTGCAGGAGCGAAAACGGCGGAAGAAGCAGTGCGAATTGCAAAGTTGGCAAAAGCTTCTGGTTTATGCGATATGATTAAAGTGGAAGTAATCGGCTGTGATAAATCATTGTTGCCAGATCCAGTTGAGACATTAAAAGCCTCTGAGATGCTGCTTGAAGAAGGGTTCATTGTGTTGCCATATACGTCTGATGATGTAGTGCTGGCAAAACGATTAGAAGATTTGGGTGTGCATGCAATCATGCCTGGTGCGTCGCCAATTGGATCAGGAAAAGGGATTATCAATTCTTTAAACTTACAATTTATTATCGAGCAATCCTCTGTTCCTGTGATTGTAGATGCTGGAATTGGGTCTCCAAAAGATGCTGCCTATGCAATGGAGCTTGGTGCAGATGGAGTGCTTCTTAATACAGCAGTATCAGGAGCGACGGATCCAATTAAAATGGCTTATGCAATGAAGCTGGCAATTGAAGCAGGACAGTTAGGGTTTGAAGCTGGAAGAATAGAGGAGAAAAATTATGGGGTGGCAAGCAGCCCTGCATTTGGAATGGTGAAATCTTGACTAACCGTTATTTGAAACAAAAATTATTCCTAGGAAAAATAGGGCAAAGCAAAATAGAAAATAGTCATGCCATTATAATGGGAGCTGGTGCGCTTGGGTCCTCAACAGCAGAAATGCTTGTACGAGCAGGCATTGGAAAGCTTACAATTGTTGATCGGGATTATGTGGAATGGAGTAATCTGCAAAGGCAGCAGTTGTATACAGAAGAAGATGCCAAAAGGAAAATACCAAAAGCAGCTGCAGCCAAAACAAGGCTGGAGTCACTAAACAGCGAAATAACCATAAATAGTGTGGTAGCAGATATAAATGCTGCAAATGTAGAAGAATTCATAAAGAATGCTTCCATTATTATTGATGCTACTGATAATTTTGAAACAAGATTAATCATTAATGATGCAGCAGTAAAGCAGAATATACCCTTTGTATTTGGTGCGTGTGTTGCAAGCTATGGGCTGACATATTCCGTTCAACCCTACAAGACTCCTTGCTTACACTGTTTAATAGAGCATCTTCCTGGACAGACGGTAACATGCGATACGGTGGGAGTAATTAGCCCTATTGTTCAATTAGTTGCTGCTTTTCAAGTAACCCAGTCTTTTAAAATCCTTACTGGGGAAGAAGTAGACTCAATCCTTTATTCCTTTGACATTTGGAACATGGAAAAATCTGAAATTAATGTAAGGAAACTTAAAAATGATAACTGTCCTAGTTGCGGAAAAAATGCGGTTTATCCTTATTTATCGATGGAGGGTCATACAAAAACAGATGTGCTGTGCGGAAGGGATGCCATTCATATCCGGCCAGGTATTTCCCGCACTCTTGATTTACAGCATTTATCTAATATGTGGAAGGACATGGTTGAACATTTAACGGTAAACCAATATTTGTTGGCATGTCAGTATGAAGACCATCGAGTCGTTCTCTTTAAAGATGGTCGGGCAATTATTCATGGTACTGATGATCGTACAAGGGCTAGGGTTATTTATAATAGGTTGATAGGATAGCTGTATACACTCTGGTTGGTTATTCTTGTATAACAGGTTGCTCTATAAAGACAGTTTGAACTTTAATTAGGAAAAATGAAAGATTAGATAATTTGTATATCGTTTTCGTTTCTTTCCCCGCTCTTGCAGCGGGGTTTTTGTTTTATATTGGCATACGTTAGGGTGAGTTTAGCTACTTAATAAAATTTTTCAAGGCTACTCTGAAAAAAGGATTCCGCAGGTGGAATACACTTCGCTTTCCTGTGGGCGAGTGCCGAGCCGCTTCGTCGCTACGCTCCTGCAGGGTCTCGTCTTTCTCGCTTTCCCACGGGAGTCTTCGTGTATTCCACCTGCTCTATGCTTCAAACTTAGTTCATAAAAAAGTAGGAAGCAGTTTCTTTTCATGCGCCATGGTATCAATTTATTTGCATGGGTGTTTACCCTGAAAATTGATGCTCTCTCAATGTGTCCGCAGCCGGAATACACTTCGCTTTCCATGGGGCGGGCGGTGAGCCTCCTCGGAGTAAACTCCTGCGGGGTCTCGCCTGTCCCGCTAATTCCATAGGAGTCTTCGTGTATTCCGGCTGCTTCCTGCTTATAAATTTAAAAAATCTGCTGCTATGGTGCAAACTTGTTTGCATGGGTTTCTACCTTGAAAAGTGATGCGCTTTCAATGAGTCTGCAGTCAGAATACACTTCGCTTTCGATGGGGCGTGCGCCGAGTCTTCTCGTTCACTGCAGGGTCTCGTCTGTCTCGCAATTTCCACAGGAGTCTTCGTGTATTCTGACTGCTTCCTGCTTATATAACTTAAAAAATCTGCTTCTTTTCATGTGCTATGGTGTGGAATTTTTTTGTATGGGTGTCTGTCTGCGCTTTTATTCTTAAATTAGGAGTAGATAAAGCTAAGACTATAGTCGTAGAGCAAAATCAAGCTGGAGCACGTTATGAAAAAGCTGGGATGCAGGTAACATAGTAGATAAGAAAGGAGCGATAACAAATGAAAAAGTTTGGATTATTTATGATAGGGGCTGCTGCGGCAATTATTTTATTGTCACAGTTAGGTCCACTAATTGGATTAGTTATAAGTGCAGCAATTCTTTACCTGGTTTTTAAACAGTTTGTCAAAAGCAGTACAACATTAGAAAAGGTATTGTGGGGAATTGCAGGCATCGTTATGTTAGGGATTACTGCCAGCCATTTACCAGCCATTTTAGGTTTGGCAGCAGCTTATATTTTATATTTGGTTTTTAAAAAATGGAATAAACCTACAGTGAAAAGCAAGAAAGAAAATGACCCATTTCAAAATTTTGAAAAGCAATGGTCAGATTTAAATAAAAATTAATCGGAAGAGGGAGAAAATTTATGACGAATTTATTAAAAAGAATTAAAAATACCGTTTTAGCAGATATCAATGAAGTGTTAGATAAAAAGGAGAATAAAAATCCAATTGGTCTTCTTAATCAATATTTAAGAGAGTGTGAAAAGGAAACGGAGAAAGTAAAAAAATTAGTAGAGCGTCAATATAAATTAAAGGAAGAGTTTACGAAGGAACTGCATACAGCTGAAGAGATGGCAGCGAAAAGAACACAACAAGCAGCTGTTGCGGAAAAAGCTGGAGAAGAAGAATTGCTGCAATTTGCTCTATTAGAGAAGAATCATTATGAAGAGCGCAGTGAACGTTTAAAAGAATCTGTAAAAATCACGGAAAAACAAGTAACAGAATTAGAGGCTAAGTATATAGAGATGGTGCATAAACTAAAGGATATGAATATTCGCCGTTTGGAAATGATGGGCAAAGAAAATATTACCCATGCTCATTCCACGATAGATAAAGTACTGGATGAAAAAGGGATAAAAGAAGAGGCTAAGACTTCCTTTGAAGAGATTGAAAAGTATATTGATTCATTAGAACAAAAAATTAATACATCTTATTATCAGCATACAATTGACGCGAAAATAGCGAGCCTTGAAAAAGACATGCAGAAAGAAAAGATATAAGTTCAGATTATCTCTAGCCTTTTGAAAAAAAGATTATTCTATTTCTTTATCAAAAAATGGTATTCTAAAAAGGTGCAGATTAAGTGCACCTTTTTAGATAATGAAAAGAGCTGTTTTTGGATAGCAGAAGAGTAAGTGTTTCGATCACTCTGAATGGGTAGAAAATATTCTATTTATTCAGAGGGATCGAATGATATCGAAAGGAGGAACGCCATTGTTTGATCGACTAAAAGATAATTATGCAAACTGGGTAATGGTCATCGGAGGATTTCTCCTGCTTTTAGAAGTATTTGTGTTTAATCCAGGGATTATTTTTTCTCTCCTTGTTTCTGTAGGGATGATGTATTTTGCTAAGCAAGGGAAAAACAAAAGGGTTGGAAAGCTTCTTTTCTGGGCTGGACTGTTACTATTGCTTGTGAGTATTTTGAATATGGTAACGGTTAAATTTTTATTAGGAAGTGTGCTGCTTTATTATGCCATCCAGCTTTTTCAAAAGAATAAAGAGGGAGAAACAATAAAACCGATTATTAAAGAGAAAAAGGAAGAGAAAGAAGAATTATTGATAAAACAGCCCTTTTTTCAAAATACTTTTTTTCAGCGGAATGAAACACCAGATCATGTTTATGAGTGGAATGATATAAATATTCAGGCTGGAATTGGAGAAACGGTGATTGATTTAAGCTATACTGTACTGCCAAAGGGAGAAACAGTTATCTTTATACGAAATATTATAGGCAACGTAAAAATATATGTACCATATGATATGGATGCAAGCATCAATCATTCTATTTTGTTTGGCTCCTATAATATTTTTGGTGAACAAGATAGCAATGTGATTAATAAAAATATTCACATGCGAAATGCCACATTTGATATGGCAGAAACACGAATAAAGATTTTCACCAGCTTTATTGCAGGAAGCTTAGAGGTGAAAAGAATATGAGCATTATTCAGAGACAAATTGTTTGGGGCATTTGTTCTTCACTAGTCTTTTTTGCTTTTTTCTCTGCGGCATATATAATTATTTTTCCTCCAAATGATTGGATACTCTTATGGGAACGAGAAGTAATGGGAATTCCCTTTTTATTATTTATATCAAGTGTTGCCATAATGATGGGCATTTTGTTTGGAATATTGTCAGGACTATCTTGGAAAAAACAAATGAGTGAGCTGGAAAGTGTATTGGATGATATGGAAAAACAAGAGTATGTACCTACGCAAAATCAGCCGTATTATGAAGAAGTAAATATAGTCGCGAAAAAACTGAAAAGCCTACAGAGCCAGTTAATGGAACAAACGAAATTAACGCAAAAACTTGTCATTGAACACGCAGAAGATCAAGAAATAAGGGTGCAGACGATTATTGAGGAAGAAAGAAATAGGCTGGCAAGAGAATTACATGATTCGGTAAGTCAACAATTATTTGCGGCTTCCATGCTACTGTCGGCAATAAATGAAACAAGGCCACTGTCAGATGATCGTGAGACAAAGCAATTAAAATTAGTAGAAGAGACGATTCATCAATCCCAATTGGAAATGAGGGCTCTTTTATTGCATTTAAGGCCAGTAGCATTAAAAGGAAAAACATTAAAAGAAGGCGTCATTGAGCTGTTAACGGAATTACTGCAAAAAGTGACGATGGAAATATCATGGAAACTAGAAGATTTGAATTTAGATAAAGGCATAGAAGATCATTTATTTCGGATTTTACAAGAATCCGTTTCTAATACATTGCGTCATGCAAAAGCAAATACGTTAGAAGTGCAGTTGATTCAAAGAGAAGGGTTTATTATTTTGAGAGTGTTGGATGATGGTATTGGCTTTGATGTAGAATCAAGCAAGACTGGATCATATGGTTTGCAAAATATGCAGGAAAGAGCAGCAGAACTTGGCGGGAAATTAAAGATTATAAGCCTTAAGGAAAAAGGAACCCGTTTGGAAGTGAAATTGCCTTTGCTGCAAGTCCGGGGGGAACAATAATTGATAAGAGTATTATTTGTAGATGATCATGAAATGGTAAGAATAGGGGTGTCGTCCTATCTTTCTGCACAGCCGGATATTGATGTCATAGCAGAAGCAGACAATGGAAAAACGGGTGTTTCTTTAGCACTTGAACTTCGCCCTGATATTATCTTGATGGATTTAGTCATGAAGGAAATGGATGGAATTGAAGCGACAAAGGAAATTATAAGCAGCTGGCCAGAAGCAAAAATAATCATAGTAACAAGCTTTTTAGATGATGAAAAAGTTTATCCGGCTCTTGAGGCAGGAGCAACCAGCTACATGCTGAAAACGTCTAAAGCAAGTGAAATTGCCAATGCAGTACGTGAGACCTTTCATGGACGAATCGTGCTGGAGCCAGAGGTAACAGATAAAATGATGCTTAAAATGCGTGGAAAAACAAAGCAGCCTTTGCATGAAGAGTTAACGGCAAGGGAAATGGAAATTCTATTATTAATGGCAGAAGGAAAAAGCAATCAGGAGATAGCAGATAAACTTTTTATTGCGATTAAAACGGTTAAAACACATGTAAGCAATATTTTAAGTAAACTTCAAGTGCAAGATAGAACACAAGCAGTTATTTATGCTTTTAAGCATTCTCTTGTTGATTAACAAAATGACGGGTGTTTTTTGTTGTTTGAAGTGTGGTCGTATAAACCGCAGTCCGCTTTGTTTTTCACGAGCGAGTCTTATGCTCATTTGCTTCTAATGTAAGTCTTTCCTTATACAAGCCTTGCATGAGGGGCTTTTTTTGTTTAGTAGAAGTAGTTAATCAAACGTTTGATTAACTACTTCTCTTTGTCTATCTAAAAATATAAATATATTTTTAGAACTTGTCTCATATAGATGGTAAAAAGCGAATGAAAAACTGGTCTCTTTTTACAAAATATATGTGGAAAAGGGATAGACGAAGGAGAAATCGATGAGCTCATTTTATAAAGGAACTTTTTTGTTGATTGTAACGGCATTTTTTGGTGAGTGCATTGAATTTTTAATTAATATGGTCATGGCAAGAGAGTTAGGGGAAAAGGGATTAGGGTTATTTATGACTGTGTTGCCAACGATTTTTTTAATTGTTTTATTAGCAAGCTTTGAATTGCCTATTTCTATTTCCAAATTTATTGCGGAAAGAGACGCGAAATATCATCAAAGCATGCTGCAGCAGGTCATAAAATGGACCATTATTTTTACGATTGTTTTAACGATTATTGCAGCTATCGTGATTCCGTTAGTTCCGATATTCCAATCCTATCATCCTATTTTGAGATGGCTAGTTTTATTGCTGTTGCCAATTATCTCTTTCACGAGTATTGCAAGAGGATTCTTTATGGGAAAGCAACAAATGGGGAAAATTGCAGTTTCTAATTTTCTGCGAAAAATTGTTCAGTTGGGCATGTTAGTATTTTTATTTCAATGGTTTTCCTTTGATTTAAATACCTCTGTATTGATTGCCTTTTGTACGATTGTCGGCAGTGATATTGTTGTATTTCTTTACTTAATGCATATGTTTTTTATTCAATACCAACGTATCAAAAAAGGAACGAACGAAGAACTGGGAGCGAAGGTTATTTGGAAAGACTTGCTTTCGGTTTCTGTACCAACAACTGGTTTAAGAATATTTCATGCATTAACACATGCCATCCAGCCATTTTTAATAAAAGGAGCACTTGTCGCATCAGGGATTTCAGCAGCTAATGCAACCGAACAGTTTGGGATGTTGGCTGGAATTGCTTTGACAATTGGTTTTTTCCCTTCTTTTATTGCTCATTCTTTCATGACCATGCTTATCCCAACTGTATCAAAAGCATATGCCAACAAAAATTATCAGAAGCTGCAGAAGCTTTTACAGCAGGTTGTGTTTATTACCATTGTTTACGGTGTAATAGCGATAAGTATTTTTTATTTTTATGCAGAGCCATTAACGTTTACTTTTTTTCATTCATCTAACGCGGCCGTTATGGTGCAATTATTATGGCCATATTTTTTATTACACTATTTTATCATTCCAATGCAAGCTTTTCTAATAGGGTTTGGTTTATTAAAAGATGCTGTATTTCATACGGTTTGGTCCACAGTAATTTCTTATACGGCCATCTATTATCTGGGATCATTAAGTCAGCTGCAAATGGGCGGTATAGCGATTGGTATGAACTTAGGTGCAGTCATTTTGGCGTTATTACATTATATGACCATTTGCAAAAAAATTGGTTTTTCCGTTTGGCTGAACCCCGTTAATCGAGTGCAGTAGATTTTCTTATTTATATTATAAATTTTTGAAAAAAGTGTAGGGGTTTTAGGAGCGGGGTTCGTTTATTATATAAAGACTTGTAAACAAGGGGAAGGAGGGGAAGGATGATCCCCCTACAGAATATTGAAAAAATGAAAGAAATTTATTTTGAACAAGCAATTAATGAATACGGAAAATCTATTTTCCATTATATTTTTTCCTTAGTAAAGCATAAAGAATTAGCAGAGGATCTTTATCAAGAAGTATTAATTTCTGCTTATATTGCCTTTCCTTCTTTTGAAGAATATGAAAAAGTAAGAGGCTGGTTATATAAAATTGCCCTTAATAAATGTAGAGATTATTGGCGAAAAGAAAAGAAGGCGAAGAAGTTTTGGGAAGAGTCTGTCTATATGTATGTGCATGTTAATGATTCTTCAGTTTCTATAGCTCCTGAAGAATCCATGATGGAACAATGTGCAAAAGAAGAAATGATCGGTACATTAGATGAATTACCGAAGATGTATTCGGAGCCACTTATGTTGTTTTATTATCATAATCAATCATTAGTGGAAATAAGCTATAAAACACAAACGCCCCTATCCACTGTAAAAACAAGAATGAAACGGGCAAAAGATAAATTAAAGCCAAAAATGGCAAATAAATTAGTCACTGTTTAGAAAAGAATAGATTTCGTTATATAAATAACGAAAAACTTGATTGCCACTAGACCCTACCTGTTTTCTTTACATGAGGGTAGAGTCTACAGGACAATTATTTTCTATTTATCTATCACTGTTCTTCTGTTTTTTTATTATAGTAGGAAACGGAATACATAGCCCCTTCATTTACCATATTATTATCACCAATATCCTCTGGATCTGGGTTTCCTGCTTTATTAAGTAAATGTTCTTTATCAGCAGATAAAAAAGTGTTTTTTATCAGTTGCATGAGTTCTTTACCTTTTGTGGAGAAAATAAATAAACTGCCAATTCCAGCACCTACTAAAGCGAAAGTTCGAACAGAACCTTTTTTCATATGCATAACTATTTCCCTCCTTAAATAGATAACCTCCTTTATTATTTACCCAAAATATTTTGAAAGAAACTAGGCATAATGATGGGGTTTTAGTTGTTTGTACTGACTGCTGAAGGGGAATACTAAGTATAGAAAGAAAATATGCAGGGGTGAACTTTGTGCAAAAATACGATATAAATGATTGGGAATGGTTTCTGCTAAAAGAGCAGGAAGAGATCGATTTAATACACTCAAAATATATGAATCCGATAAGAACCTGGAGCCGAACAATAAAGGAGAAAAATAAAAATTATTTGCAAATGAAGACAGAGAATGAAGGAAAAGAGGTTCTAAGCGGCTCCCTTATTTATCATCGAGAAATAGATAGTAGGGAAGATTACGAGCTTTTTCACTTTTTCTTAACGAACGAGTGTTTAATTACCTTAGATTTTAAAGATGACACTCTTCATCTAAATAGACATATGGATATCCACCATGAAATAAAGCGGGCTTCCTCACCAATAGAAGGATTTATGATTATTTTAGGTTCGGTTATGACAGAGATTTTGTATCATATTGATGCATATGAAGATCGGCTGGATGAACTAATCTGGGAGGTTAAAGAGAATAATAGTATTAAAACACTAGAAAAAGTCTACCAGTCTCGACACGAAATCTTAATTTGGAAAAATGTCATGATGCCATTTTTAGAGCTTAAGTTTGCGATGGAAGAAGCATTTGGAGAAAGTGTATTAGAGGGAAAAGAATTTAAAAGAATTGGAAAAAGAATTGAAAGAGGATTAACCTTAGTAGAAGAATATGATAAGGAATTAACTAATTTGGTTCATTTTGAAGAAGTAGTATCTCAGCACCGAGGAAATGAAATAATGAAAACACTCACTGTACTGACAACGTTATGCACGCCAATTATGGCATGGGGAGCATTATGGGGCATGAATTTTGATAGGATGCCTGAGCTAAAATGGAAATTAGGATATCCTTTTTCTCTTTTCATTATCGTCTTTTCTACCATCATCGTTTATTTGTATTTAAAATCAAAAGGATGGATGGGAGATTTATTAAAAGCGAAAAAAAGAAATTCTTTTTTTCGGTAATTAAGGGTAGAATTTTTTGCTTTTAAATCGTAGCATTCATACTTCGCTGAGATCCGAGTCTCCTAATCTCGCTTATCCCGCGTTCCCATATAAGTCTAAGTGCTATGCCAACATCCAATAATAAACATTTAGATAACAACCTTAATTTATGACATATACAAGATAGACGCATCTTCTATTCTTAACATATAATAATGGAGCAAGTATGATACTTGTTTTTTATTGGAACAATAGATTAATACCACTCCATTATGAAGGCTAAGGAGGAAATATGAAAACGTCTAAACATTGTAAAGAATCACTTGTTATTAAAACAAGTATAGTATTTCCAACAGATACAAATACGTATGGAACATTATTTGGCGGGAAATTAATGGCTTATATTGATGATACGGCTGCTGTTGCAGCAATGCGTCATGCCCGAAGAAATATCGTAACTGCTTCAACTGATTCCGTCGATTTTCTCCATCCGATTTACGAAGGGAATTCAGTCTGCTTAGAAGCGTTTGTTACTTATACAGGTACTTCATCCATGGAAGTATTTGTGAAAGTTACAGCTGAAGATTTATTAACAGGAGAATGTAATCTATGTGCCTTGTCCTTTTTAACAATGGTTGCAATTGATGAGAACGGAAAGCCAACAAACGTCCCGGAAGTTATTCCAGAGACAGAAGAAGAAATTAGATTATATGAAACAGCTGAAAATCGGGCTGAAGGGCGTAAAAAAAGAAGAAAAGAAACAGTAGAATTAGCCAATCGGTATAAAACACCAAAAAACTAATCTATGCTACACTTTATGGTCGATTCACCTCGTGAAAACCGCTAACTACCAAGCCTATTCTCGGGAACAGCCATCCATGGCACAAGGAAAGAAGTAGTTTTCCTAAGTTTTTATTAGTTGAAGCAGGGAGCAGCCGAAATACACGAAAACTCCTATGGGAATTGCGAGACAGGTTGATCCCGCAGAGCAAAGCTCCGAGGAGGCTAAAAACAGTAGCCCCATGGAAAACGAAGTGTATAACGGCTGCGGACTAATTGAGCGAGCCAAAGCCACAAAAACAAGCTACATCTTAGCACAGCATTTTGGCACTTATTCTGGAAAAATGACAAATACTTCGTTTTTAGCAGAAAATCCTGCCGCTTCATCCTGTCGAATAAATAATTATTTTCCAGGAAATGATAAGATTTTTAATTTCCTAGAAAATAATTGTCTGAATTTGAAGATAAGGAAAAGTTGTCGACCTTATTTGACAGATAACACTTTCTTTCTGGCCAAACCTGTAATCTTCGGTAAATTAATCAATAGTAGGCTTGCAAGAATAAAAAATGCCCCAATCAGCATAATTGGATGGAAAAATTCATGATAAAAAAAACGACCAATGGATAATGCAATAATAGGTGAGACATAAAGCCAAGTAGATGGAATAAATGAATTAGTTTTCGCTACAAGATAATAATAAATAGTATGCCCGAGCATAGAGCCAGCAATGGTTAAATAAATGATTGAAATAATACCCTTTGTCGAAAAAGCAGGAATACTTTCATTGGCAAATAACGCAATAATGATTAAAAATATACCACCATAAATCATCTGAACAGCATTTAAAGCAATTGGCGATTGCGACTGGAATTTCGCTATTACTTTAGTGGAATAGATCGTTCCAGCAGCATACCCTATTTCCCCGAAAAGAATAATTGTACAACCAACAAACCATTGTGTACTAACCTCAAATGTTAAACCTGGTAAAAATAAAAATAAGACCCCAATGAAGCCGATAAAAATACCAATCATACTTATTTTCGTTGTACGCGTTTTTAAAAAGATACTCTGTAGAAGCATAATGAGCATAGGTCCTGTAGCAGAAAGAATGGCAGCAATGCCAGAAGTTACATATTGCTCTGCCCAATAGAGAGAAGCAAACGTAATAAAGGTTAAGGAAAAACCTGTCACAATTAATTCTTTGCGAAATAATAAAGATAAGATGCTGCGGTTTTTTATATAAAAATAAAAAAAGATAATACATCCCGCCAATAAAAAACGAATACCAGCAGAAAGAAACGGTGGAAATCCAGCGTCAATTCCTACCTTAATGGCCAAAAAGGTTGTTCCAAAAATAAAACACATAACACTATACAAAAAAATAATCATCATAACCCCTCCTATTAGCTATATTACGGTAGAATAAACAGACCAGATGATTAGCCATAGACCAGATGACCGATTAATTGATGGATAATAAAGATGGAGGGAGGCAGAGGGAAATGCCAAATTCGACAAAAATGCTTCTTTATCATCAAGTGTTTGATTATGTAGTGCAGCGAATACATAATGGCGAGTGGGATGCTGGAAGCAAATTACCGTCTGTACGGATTCTTGCAGATTCATTAGGAGTGCATAGATTGACGGTTCTCAAAGCTTTTCAGTTATTAAAAGAAGAGGGATATGTTTCTGTAAAAGATAAATCGGGATATTTTGTGACAAACACAAATAAGAAAAGAGAAGAGAGTGCTAGTGATTTAAATCAACCGAAAATACACTCCTATGTACAAAATAGCCAATTATCAGATATTCATAGTGAAACGGTTAAGTATATGTTTTCTACCGCTTTAATCGACCCGAAGTTATTGCCAAATAGATATTTATCACAGCATGTAAAGGAAATATTTGATCGTTATCCTCATTTATTAGGAACTTACGCACCAGTAAAAGGAGATGCTGAATTGTTACATTCGATGTCCACCTATTTTTATCGTTATTATGGTTTTGATATTCCAGAAGAATCTATTATGGTTACAACTGGTGCACAGCAGGGAATCGATATTGTCGCAAAAGTATTTGTTCAGTCACATGATTATGTAATGATCGATAGTCCTACCTATAGTGCTGCGGTTGATATTTTTTTGAATAGAGGAGCGAGGCTTTTACCAGTTGACATACGTCACAATGGCTTTTCATTGGAAACGGTAGAAATGCTAATGAGAAAATATAAACCGAAATTATTTTATATGAACCCTACATTCCACAATCCAACAGGATATTCGGTACCTGTAGAACAGCGAAAACAATTAGTAGAACTTGCTGAAAGGTATCAATGCTTAATAATAGAGGATGACTCCTTTCATGAAATTTATTTTTATAAACGACCACCACAGCCAGTTTTTACGTATGATACAGCAGGATATGTTATCTACTTAAGAAGTTTTAGCAAATATATTGCTCCTGGATTAAGAATTTGTGCCGTTTTAGCACATCCTATTATTATGAAATGGTTAGTAAAGGGAAAAGCGTTGGCTGATAATGGAACCCCTTTATTAAACCAAAAGGCTTTTCTCTATTATTTAACATCGGAAAGAGTGCAGACACATATGGAAAAGCTTCGTATTGCCTTGCAAATAAGAAAAGAAATGATGGAGAATGAGCTAGCGGCACAAAACTTTAGTTGGGACAGCCCGGAAGGTGGACTTAATTTATGGATAAAACTTCCACAAGAAATCGACATGGAGCATTTCAAACAACAAGCATTACAAAAGTCGATATCCTTTGTCCCAGGGAAGATTTGTGATCCATTAGAAACGAATATACCTTATATACGATTAAGCTACTCGTTTCTAAACGAGAAGGAAATTAAAGAGGGAATGCGTTTATTTTTGCAAGTGTATGGAGCACTAAGTTAGGCAGTCTATGGCTTTAATTAGAGTAAAAAAAAGCTGCCTATTAATCAAATGACGAATAGGCAGCTTCTATGTTCTCTCGTTCTAGCTTTAATCTTTGCTTGATAAAATACCAAAGATACGAAGAATGCTAATAAATAGGTTAATGAAATTTAAATATAAATTTAAAGCCATTAATGGAACTTGTTCTGCTGAAACACCATGATGCTTCATGCGATTGAAATCAAAGATAACAAAACCGCTGAATACTAAAACCCCGATAAAGGAAAATGCAAGCATTGCGGTAGAACTTAATGGCCAAATTAAATGAAAAATCGAAATGGCAACTAGCGCAAGCAATGCAGCCATGAGCATGCCGCCTAAAAAAGAAAAGTCACGTTTAGTAGTAGTTGCATAAACCGCTAATCCGGCAAATATGACGGTCGTTGTTCCCAATGCCATTATCACGATATTTGCTCCAATTGCAGAAACATAATGAGCGACTATTGGATACGTTGTAATACCTGATATAAAAGTGAATGCGTACAAAAATGTGTATGATAATGATTTACCTTTTCTTACAAAAAATGCAATAATCAGCATGACAAATTCCAAAATAGCTAACGGTAAAAATAAGGATGCTGGGATGTAATTCCCTAGCATTGTTCCAACAAAAGCGATTCCCAGTGAAACAGCAAAGGCTCTTAAAACAGATGGCATTTGTTCATTTTTTGTACTATATGCGTACATTTCTTTTCCTCCATTATAAAGTTACTTTAAAGGATTTACGTGACAAGGATAAAATAGTTTCATTTTTATCTATTATTTTTCGCGTACAACATCGCCTTTTAATAAATCACGAATTTCCATAAGAAGTTCTTCTTTTGAGTCCGTTTTCTTTGTTTCTTCTTTTTTGACTTCTTCTTTTTTCTTAAATCTGCTTAGTACTTTAATTACCATAAAAATGGAAAAAGCGATAATGAAGAAATCGAAAATCGACTGGATAAATAGTCCATACATGATATCAGCTTCTTTATAGTTAAAGGAAAGGTTAGAGAAATCTAATCCTCCAATAAGAATGCCAATTAGCGGTGTAATAACATCTTTTACTAGAGAACTGACGATTTTACTGAAGGCACTTCCAATGATGACCCCAACAGCTAAATCGACTACATTTCCTCTCATGGCAAATTTTTTAAATTCATTCCACATACTACAGTCCTCCTAAAATGTATCTAAGTTGAATTACTGCTTGTTTTCTTATCATGAAAATAAAAATAATGAGCAATTCATCTTTTCTGTAAAATTTTATATTGATTTATATAGTAACAATAGTAAAAAAAATAGTAAACCCATTCCTAATGTTTATAAAGGAACATAATGATTCATGTTGTTTTTATATACTCTTCTTTTTGATAACTAATGCGGAAGGAAAGAGAATAAACATAATAAAGGAAGCTAGTACACAATATTAAAGGAAGAAAATGATTCTAAAGGCTGTTGTTCTGTTAGATCTATTTGATGAACAGCCGCAAAGTGATTGCCTTTTTTCAAATCTTCTATAAAGGTAGTCAAAATTTGTTTAGATTGAACAGCCATTATTTCTACAGAACCGTTGTTTAAATTTTTTACCCAGCCTGTAATATGCTTGGAGAGTGCCTCCATCTGAACAAAATAACGAAAACCAACGCCTTGTACTCTACCAGAAACAAGAATATGATATTGAACCATGTAGTTACCTCCTTTAAACAAGCTAAAAGTAATGGAATAGGAATGTGTATCTATTAAAATAGTATCGTTCTAGAAATGAATAACGCAAGTAAAAAGGGTTGTATTTTCAAAAGAAAAATGAATTAATTCTCCCTATCTTTAAGCAAATTAGGTTGATATAAGAAGAATTGGAAAAAGCTAGATTTGTAGTACGAGGTTCCTTTTGTTACTATTATTAAATAGTTAGTAACATGAAAGTAATAAAACTGTAAAATTATCAGGAGAATATAATGAAACCTTATATATATATATGTTTAGTAGTATTGGGCTTAACGGTCATGATTATAAATACGATTAATAAAAATGAGAAGCAAAAAGATTTAGAAATTAATAAAGTTAGTAAACAAACAGAAGAAAAAAGAGATGTAAATTGGGTGAGAGAAAATGCCCTTTACGAATGGGATTTAAAAGAAGGCAATAAAGAGTATGCAGCTTATTTAGTTGCAGATCAAGAGAAAAAGTATACATTAAAAGAAGCCAATACACTCGGCAATGAAGAGGATCCTATTTTAGAAGGAAAATTTTCTTTCTATTTGGCAAATGAAAAAGACAATGTATTTGCTTATAAACAAACAGTTGAGATGGAAGATTATTTTGTTTTTAATTTAATGAATAAAAACAATGATACATTTTATGTGAATAAGCACACAATAGCTGCGATTCTACAACAAACAGCTCCAGATGAAACAAGGCTGTATATGTATACGATAAAGAACGGAAAATTAATGTATATTAAGGAATCGGGTTTATCTATTTATAAAAATAGGATAAAAAATATTGAACAAAATTATTTGCAAACTGTTACCGAAAGAGATAAAAAAGTATTTGAGATTACGACATGGATATTGAACGCGAAAGAGATGAACTTAGAAATGCTAGACAATACGATTGTGCAAGATAATAGAGCGATAGAAAACTGGGTGGAAAAAGAGGCTTATTATCCCTTTAAAAATTTATCGATAGGATCTTCTGTAATGAGCAAAGCCAAAGAGGGGATGCTGATTGGCAGTCAATATCCTATCGGAACAACTAGTAATGAAATCAAAAAATCAAATGAAAATTATATACAAAAAGAAGTAGATAAAGACACGATTGCTTTAATATTTCCAGAAGTAACGTACCATTATGATAAAAATAACGAACTCGTTACAGCAATTGAAATTCCAGGTACCCGATTGAAAGAGACAATGGATAATGTGAGAGAAGCTTTGGGAGAACCAGATCTTATTGTTAACAAGAAGGATAAAGGAGCAATAGCCACCTATCATGCAGGAAAATATGAGCTAAAAATGGATATTAATCATGCAGAATTGATCGAAACAGTCGAATTAAGAAAAAAATAGGTCGATATTTTAAAAAAGAACACTCTTGCTTATAGTGATTCACAACATGGTACATGAAATGAAGCAGATTTCCCTCTTTTTAGAAGGAGCAGCCGTAATACACGAAGACTCCTATGGGAATTGCGGGACAGGCGAGACCCCGCAGGAGCAAAGCTCCGAGGAGGCTCGGCGCCCGCCCCATGGAAAGCGAAGTGTATTCCGGCTGCGGACTATTTGAGCGAGCCAAAGATTTTTTCAAGGTAGTTTATTTTTAATATCTAATCTAATTTTCGACAAATTTAGAGAATATTCGGGTCGTCACTGTGACGTAATCAAAACGCCCAATCCCCACTTTTAAAGATTGGTTCCACACTGCCATCTGCCGTGATTCCATCGATGTCCATTTTGTTGGAGCCTATCATAAAGTCAACATGAGTAATACTCTCATTTAATCCATGTTCAGCCAATTCTTCACTGGACATTTTTTTGCCGCCTTCAATACAGAATGCATAGGCGCTTCCAATTGCTAGATGGTTAGAAGCATTCTCGTCAAATAATGTATTATAATACAAGATGTTTGATTGAGAAATTGGTGAACGGTGTGGTACAAGCGCTACTTCTCCTAAGTAATGGGAACCCTCATCTGTTTCTACTAATTGACGAAGAATTTCCTCCCCTTCTTTCGCTTTGACATCTACAATACGTCCATCTTTGAAGGTAACGGAAAAATCATCAATAATATTCCCGCCATAGCTTAATGGTTTTGTACTAGAGACAGTGCCGTTTACTCCAGCTTTATGAGGAACTGTAAACACTTCTTCTGTTGGCATATTTGCCATAAATTCTAACCCGTTTTCGTTAATGCTACCTGCACCACACCATAGATGCTTTTCAGGAAGTTCAATGGTCAAATCAGTTCCAGGGGCACGGTAGTGAAGTTTTTTATATGCTTTTTTATTTAAATAATCTACCTTTTCATGCAATGTTTTGTCATGTGCTGCCCATGCATCCACTGGATTTTCCGTATCAACACGAGATGCTTTAAAAATAGCGTCCCAAAGTAATTCTACCCGTTTTTCCGCTGGGGCATCTGGGAATACTTTGTTTGCCCACTCTTGAGAGGCTGCTCCAATAACAGTCCAGCTGACTTTATCTGACTGAATATATTTGCGGAATGTTGTTAAAGCTTTTCCAGATGCTTTTTGAAAGTTTCCGATTTTTTCAGAGGAAACGCCTTTTAATAAATCAGGGCTAGAAGCTAGTACAGACATAAATGCAGCGCCATTTTCAGCTAATTCCTCGGTTTCTTTTGCTCTCCATTTTGGATATTCTAAAAAGGATTCAGCTGGTGCTAGTTCGTATTTAGTTCTAGTAACAACATCATCTGCCCAATTGACAACTACATTATTTGCGCCAGCCTCATATGCTTTTTTTACAATGATGCGTACGAATTCTGCTGCGTCAATCGAAGTGTTAATAACAAGTGTTTGACCTTTTTGGATGTTAACGCCAACTTTTACAGCAAGATCAGCATATTTTTCAAGATTCTGTTGGAATGTACTCATTTTAAATCTCCTTTACTTGAGGTAATAATAATATCCCTCTATGTATTGTTATTATTATCCTATTA
>JBDNRM010000006.1:0-33714 GCA_047718615.1 Bacillus sp. (in: firmicutes)
GGCAATACTCACTGGGGCTAGGCGCTGGAGCTAGACACTCATCTAAGTTCAAAAAATATATACTTTCTCACCTTTTTAAAAACAAGCCTCCTCATTTTTTTTGTTCTTAAACCGAGTAACATCAAGACTTGCAAACGAATTTGATGGTACGAAGTTAGAATAACCTATATGTTGTTCTATATTAGGAAAGAAAAAAACAATAGAATAATTTGGTGAGAAAGTTCTGATGTGAACTATCTCACCAGATTCTAAGTGCTGATCATCACGAAAATAACTGTGCTTTCAGCAGGGCGGGCGCCAGAAAAGCTTCGTTGTTCTATTTCTGAGCGTCCTGCTAGGCTATAAAATAATCAAGCAAAAGGATAAACTAGCCATTATTTAAAAGGAATTAGAGGAAAACATATATGATTTATGATGGTAGCGAATACTAAAAATTAATCCCATTGCCAGCATATTAGTCATAAGAGAGCTTCCTCCATAACTAATAAACGGAAGAGGTATGCCGGTTATTGGCAATAATTGAATAGTCATACCAATATTTTCAAAAACATGGAACGTAATCATGCTGATAATTCCAACGCATATGTAAATACTATATGTATCATTCGCCGAAAAAGCAGTTCGTATTAAATGGTAGATCAGCAAAAAATAAAGACTAATTAAGAGGCTTCCGCCGATAAAGCCGTATTCTTCGCCAATAATGGTGAAAACAAAATCAGTATGTCGTTCAGGTATATTATATACATCAGTCTTGCCAATACCTTTTCCGTCTACTAATCCGGAGCCAATTGCACGCAATGATTTTACTAGCTGTAAGCCGTCATCACCAGCCTTGAAAGGATCTAGCCAAGAATTAATTCGTTTAAATTGATAGTCTTCAATGTCTAAATATTTTTTTAGAAATTCCCTTTGATAAATTGCTAAATAAAGAACTGTAGAAGCAAAGGCTATAGTAGCGCCATATAAAGGAATAATAATTTTCCATGTGATTCCTGAAACTAAGATCATTCCTACTAGGATCGCCATTAATACAAGGGTTGTCCCTAAGTCTTGTAGTATTACTAAACCGATGGGAAATGCAGCTGTTATTCCCATTTTACATAACAGAATAAAATCAGTTTTAACAGATGGATAAATGGTTTTTTCATGATGATCAAACATTACTTTTGATAATGCCAATATATAAAACACTTTCATATATTCGGAAGGCTGGATGCTGCCGACACCTTTGATAACATACCAGCTTTGTGCACCATTAATATTAGGCGTAAATTTAGTCTCTGGCATAACTAAAAGTCCTAGTAAAAGAAAAATTCCAATTCCATAAAGTATCCAAGTCATTTTTCGAAATTGTTCATTGTCAAAGTAAATACATAAAGCAATTGCTCCCGAACCAACAGCGTACCAGAAAATCTGAGAGGTAAAATATGTTTGTCCTTCTTTCTGTGCACTATAAATAGAAATGCAGCTTAACAAACAAAATAATAATAAAAGAAGACAAAGCGTCCAATCAAATTTATCAGAAAAACTATTATTCCTACTTTTCATACAAGCAAACTCCTTAATTCACACAAAATGAGGTGTATAGAATACTCTCTTATATAGACGACAAATCCACCATATTTGTTTCCATTATTTAAAAGTAACAAAAGAATATTAATTTTAGCTGAAAATTAACAAGTTGTTCAGATAAAAAACACCATTAAATTTCAAAGAAGCCCCTACAAACCCGAATTTGTATCATGGCGCATGAAAAGAAGCAGCATTCCATTTTTTATGAACTAAGTTTGAATCAGGGAGCAGTCAGAATACACGAAGACTCCCGTGGGAATGCTCGTACATGAGCCCGCAAGAAAGCAGAGTGTATTCCACCTGCGGAACCCTTTTTTTCAGAATAGCCATAAAAAAGAGTAACTCTAAAACAATAATTAGAGTTACTCTTATATTTACAATAAATGGGTAAGGAAAACCTTTGCAATCCCAAAATAGATAAACAAAGAAAAGATATCATTCAATGTGGTAATCAATGGACCAGACGCAACGGCCGGGTCAATATTCAGACGATATAAAATAAGCGGAATAATCGTTCCAGATAAAGTACCAATAATAAGCGTGAAAAATAACGAACTTCCAACAACAAGTCCAAGCATAGGATCCCCTTGCCAAATATAAGCGATTAATGTAATGACAATCCCACAGGTTAATCCAATAATCAACCCAACAGTTAATTCCCTAAGAAGGATGCGGGTCACTACTTTTTTGTTTATATCATTGGATATTAATCCGCGGACCATCACAGCTAAAGATTGGGTTCCAGTGTTGCCAGTCATGCCAGATATCATGGGCATAAAAAAAGAAAGAGCGACTACTTTGCTTAAAATATCCGAATAATTGCTGATAATACTTCCAGACACGACTCCAATAAATAAAAGTAAAATAAGCCAGGGCAGTCTTCTGTAAGCTGCAACAATTGCTTTTGTATCAAAATCAATTGCTTTACCGGCAGCAGACAACTTTTGAATATCCTCATCTGCTTCTTTAATCATAACATCAATAATATCATCGACCGTTACAATTCCCATTAAGATATTCTCTTCATTAACAACAGGAACGGCAAGGAAGTCATAATTTTGAATCGTTTGTGCAACATCTTCCTGGTCCTGTGTAACGGAGACACTAATAACTCTTTCGTACATAATATCCCGTATTTTTTCTTGTGGTTCTGCAATTAACAAATCCCGGTAGGAAACAACACCAACAAGAGTGCGTTTTTGATCAATAACATAAAGGTAGCTGATTGTTTCTGCAAAATCTGCGAAAATTTTAAGTTTATCAACTGCTTCTCTTACGGTATAGTAATCGCGGATCCAAACAAAACGATTTGTCATAATACGACCAGCTGTTTCATCAGGATAGTTCATTAAATTTTGAACAATTAAAGATTCTTCTTTTTTCATTCCGGAAAGAAGGAGTTCAATTCTTTCTGGAGATAGCTCATTTAAAAGGGAAGCAAGGTCATCATTATCCATTAAATCAAGAACTTGGCCGGTTCTTTCGATGCCGAGTTTATTTAAAACCCCAACTTGTTCTTCCTTGTTTAGTTCTTCAAGAAGATTGGCAAGCAAGTCTATTTTTAAAAACAGTAAAAAACGCGTCCTATGTTTTTCGGGGAGGCTCTCATAAATTTGAGCAATATCGTATGGCTGTAATTCATCTACGATCGATTCAAACTGAGATTTTTTGTTTTCTTTTAGCGCTTTAATAATGTGAAGTGTAATCTGATTTTCTGTCAAGTTGTGAATCATACTTCTCACGCTCCCTTCAAAACTGTATTATCTTCATAGATGTATATACCCTGTTCTATTATATGAGATAAACAAGCAGAATGAAATGCATAAATTTATGAACAAGAGAGAAACAGAATCCACTATAAAAAAACTATGTTAAATTTTCTGACAACATCATTGAGACTTTTTTTTCTTTCTTTTAGAATTAGTTTAATAGCATCTATAACTACTTCGTATATCCTTAAAAATTGGTTTAAGGGTCTCTACTTAGAAACCGTAAATTTCTAGCTACGAAAAAATGTGCAAAAGACATGCATGTTTTTTCGTGGCTTTTTTTATGAAAAAAAGCTGTGAAGCCCCGCTAACTATAGGGAAGGCAAAGTGTACGCAGACTGCGAACTTATCAAGAGAGCTAAAGCCTATTTTTAGGGTAGACACCCATGCAATCAAAATTGCACTATAGCACATGAAAAGAAGCAGTTTCCATATTGTTTTATGATCTAAGTTTGAAACATGGAGCAGTCAGAATACACGAAGACTCCTATGGGATTTGCGAGACAGGTGAGACCCCGCAGGAGTTTACTCCGAGGAGGCTCACCGCTCGCCCCATGGAAAGCGAAGTGTATTCTGACTGCGGACTATTTGAAAGAGCTATAGCTTCTTTTCAGGATAGCTAATAGAAAAAATAAGGGGGAAGAACATGACGAATATATTAATTAAAAATGCTCAAATTGTTACGATGAATCAAGCAGAAGAAATCTTCGTAGGAGATATTTTCATTGAAAATAATATCATAAAAGAAATAGGGGGAAATCTTAACGAAACAAAGGCAGATAAAATCATTGATGCAACCAATAAGACAGTCATTCCCGGGTTTGTGCAAACACATATTCATTTATGCCAGACACTGTTCCGCGGAAAAGGAGATGACCTAGAGTTAATGGATTGGCTGCGCAAACGAATTTGGCCGTTAGAAGCTGCCCACGACGAAGAGTCCATTTATTATTCCGCTATGTTAGGGATTGGCGAACTGATGGAAAGTGGTACGACAACAATTGTAGATATGGAAACCGTTCATCATACAGAATATGCTTTTCGCGCAATAGCGGAAAGTGGAATTCGGGCTGTCTCTGGAAAAGTAATGATGGATAAGGGGGATGAGGTTCCATTAGCTCTTCAAGAGAAAACAGCAGAGTCGATTCAGCAAAGTGTCGATTTATTAGAGAAATGGCATCAGTTTGATCATGGCAGAATACAATATGCCTTTTCACCAAGATTTGTTGTTTCTTGTACAGAACCTTTATTAAACGAAGTGAAGACCCTTTCTGACCAATATAATGTAAGAGTTCATACACATGCATCAGAAAATCAAGGAGAAATACAAATTGTTGAACAAGAAACGGGCATGCGAAATGTCGTTTATTTGGATCATCTCGGTTTAGCTAATGAGCGATTAATCTTAGCTCATTGTATTTGGCTGGATGAAGAAGAAAAAAGAATTATAAAGGAAAAGGGTGTCCATGTCAGCCATTGTCCTGGATCTAATTTAAAGCTTGCTTCGGGGATCGCAGACACGCACAATCTGCTTTGCGATCATGTTTCTGTTAGTCTTGGAGCAGACGGTGCACCATGCAATAATAATTTAGATATGTTTAATGAAATGAGGCTGGCTGCACTGATTCAAAAACCACTGCACGGACCAACTGCAATGGATGCAAGAACGGTATTCCGTATGGCGACAATCGGTGGAGCAAAAGCAGTTGGCATGGAAAACGAAATAGGCAGTATTGAGGTAGGGAAAAAAGCGGATTTAGCTATCCTAAATTTATATAATTTCCATACATTCCCTTCTTATGATGTGGACCCTATTTCGCGAATTGTCTATTCTGCTACACGAGCAGATGTAGAAACAACCATTATTGATGGAAGGATCATGATGGAAAATCGAATCATGAAAACGGTAGATAAAGAACTTGTATTAAAAGAATCCAATATAAGCATCAAAAGATTGTTAAAAAGGACGAATATTTAAATAAGCAGTAGAGAAGAAATGGGGGGAACATCTGTATTATAAGAAGTTCCTTCCTTTTTGTCGTGTCATCCTCCTTGTGAGCCCCCTTTAAACCCCCTTCCTTTATTAAATCGTTGATCCTTAGAGTAAAAGAAGTGAGGAGTTACGTAATAATAGAAGAGGAGTCATGCAAAAAGACAAAGCAGAAATTCTCAACATAATGAAATTTGTCATTTTATGTTATATTTTCTTCTTTCCATCTTTCTATTCTGTCATCCTAATAAATATTTTATTGAAAACCAATATTTAATAAGATATTTTTCACTCTTTTTGTTAAACTAAATTTATTACCGTGAAGAAACGAAGTAGGGAGCAGCCAGAATATACGAAGACTCCTGTGGGAATGCGAGAAAGAAGAGACCCCACAGGAAAGCGAAGTGTATTCTGGATGCGGACTAATGGAGAGAACCAAAGGTATTTTTTAGGGTAGCCAGAGGTTTTATAATCGTTTTTGCTAGGAGGTTGGGGGGTACTTTATGAAAAAAAGCAATCATGATATTCGAGATCTGATTTATGTTCATTTACATGAAAAGGAACGTTTCGTTCTTTCGTATGGAATTGAATTTAATGAATTTTTTCAAGTTTTAGGGGAATCAATTCCTTCTATTTTGTTATTAAAGCATGGATTTGAAGAAGGGGAATTCCATTCTCATACAATGCTTGAGTATGTGCCCAAGTCTAAACTGGCAAGATTGGTTAGAGAAGATGTTTATGGATATGGTGACTTTTCTTGGATAGACTTTGAAGAAACAGAGGCTTTAGACATGTTAGAGGGGCAGACAATAGCAGAGCTGCTTTATCTTGGTCATATAAAAGATCACTTAAAAGCTCCATTTTATCAGCAACTTAACAACCAATTTGTTTATTTAGCCCATGATGATGGCTGGTTTAATAAAACGTATTATAAAAAATTAGATATGTTTTATTATTTGCTTTGTGAAGTTATTGCAAGTAAATTATCCCAATTGAAATTAGAAAAAGCATTATTTGGAATCAAAAAGAAAAGAATGTATCCACCAGTAACAAAACAAGTAATGACGATTCTAAAAGACTTTATGAAAGAGGGAATGGTTCTTTCCATACAGAAGACTGTGCAAAATCGGTTTCGAATTGAGATTCCTATATGGGTAATTGGAGATTTTTCTAATATGGATAGCATGTATGAAGAGTATGAAAAGAAAAGCAAAGAAATAAGTGATGCAAAACTTGTTTTTGATAAAAAAACAAAAGAATGGCAAGTAGTTATTCTCTAAAAAGATGAGTATGGTGATTATAATGAAAGAAAGCGTTTCAATAAAATTCCCTAATGCTTTAATAAAAATGATATTTACCAGCAGACCGAATCGGTTTATTTTGCATTGTTATTCCGAAATTACTCAGTCTGAAGAAGTGGTGCATTTAGCTGATCCTGGGAGGTTAAAGGAGTTATTAATCGAAGGTGCTAGTGTTTACGTATTGCCTAGTACGAACCCAAAACGTAAAACAAAATGGACAGCAGTTTTAGTAGAGGCAAACGGGGAATTGGTTTCCGTTAATACTACATTTCCGAATATGCTAGTTGAAAAAATGCTAAAAGAATCCATTATTCCAGATTTAATCAACTATGAATGGATAAGATCGGAATATACGTATGGCAATTCGCGATGGGATTTTCTGCTGAAGCATAAGGATGGAACTTTGTTGCTTTTAGAGGTGAAAAGTGTAACACTAGCAGAAAATGGGATAGGGATGTTTCCAGATGCTGTTACGGCAAGAGGCACAAAGCACGTAAAAGAGATAACAACGATTGCGCGGGAGAAAAGGATTCAGACAGCCATTCTGTTTATTGCGCAGCGAGAAGACGTTACACAAATAACAACTGCCCCTCATATTGATGAAAAGTTTGCAGAAGCTTTAATAGAAGCGGAAAAGGCAGGGGTGAAGCTGATAGGGTATAATTGTAAGCTTTCGTTAGAAGGAATTACTTTAAATAAAGCAATCCCTGTTGAAGTTCAAAACATTTTGTTTAAATAGTCAAACTACTAGCTTTTTAGTGTATAATCAATTTGATGAAAAATGAAATAGTTAGAAATTGGTGTCTTGTAGTGCGTGTTCAAAAAGGAGGATAAAAAGGACCGAGAAGTTCGAGGCGGTTTGCTCCCGAGCATCACCCTTTCACAGGATGTGATGACTTCCACGTTGCTCACAGGACGTGAGCGTTTTTAGTGGAAGAACCTCTAGTTAATACGTGAGAAGCGGAGAAGCAAACCAACGAAGAAATTCGATATGTCATTTTTACCGGACTTTTTGAACAACCTCTAGTATTTATTTCTCTTTACTATGCCATTTCCACGCACTGCTAATAATTTCTTCTAAACTAAATTTTGGTTCCCAGCCAAGCTCTTGTTGAATCTTCTCTGATGAAGCAACTAACTTAGCAGGATCTCCGGCACGGCGGTCTGCGTATTCAATATTCGCTTTACGGCCGGTCACGTTCTCACATGTTTCGATTACTTCTTTTACAGAAAAGCCATTGCCGTTTCCTAGGTTATAGGTTGCTGTTCTTTTTGTTCCAGACAGCAGTGCTTCTAATGCAAGAATATGGGCATTTGCTAGATCTGTTGTGTGGATATAATCACGGATACACGTACCATCTGGCGTATCATAATCTGTACCGAATACACTAATTTTCTCTCTTTCTCCTAATAAATGCTGGAGAATAATCGGAATTAAATGTGTTTCTGGATCATGACTCTCTCCAATTTCAGCAGAAGCATGTGCCCCAGCAACGTTAAAGTAACGAAGCACTACATAATTTAATCCATATGCAGCAGAGAAATCAGATAAGATATGCTCCACCATTAATTTCGACTGACCATATGGATTAATCGGTGCATTCGGCTGCGTTTCATCAATTAAATCGACATTTGGAATGCCATATGTTGCTGCAGTAGACGAAAAAATAAAATTCTTCACCTCATGATCAATCATTGCTTTTAATAAAGTAAGGGTCGCTGCCACATTGTTTTCATAGTATTTGTACGGATCTATCACAGACTCCCCTACTAAACTATTTGCTGCAAAATGCATCACTGCTTTAATAGGATAGGTAGTGAATACTTTATCTAAAACTGATCGATCCCCAAGATTTCCCTCTACGAAAGTGGCTCTTGGATCTACCAGACTTTTAAAACCTGTTGATAAATTATCTAAAACAACCACTTCTTCTTTTTCGATCAATTCTTTGACAAGATGACTACCTACATAGCCAGCTCCACCTACTACTAGAATCATACCAACATCTCCTTGTACTCATATAGTTTCTATCTTAGCATAAAAACAAATTTCCATATATATGCTTTCCTTAGTGTTTTTGAAAAAGGAATTTGTTTAGCATTCTATAACGATTTACATAACTGTCTGTTGGCATATTCTCTTCAGCACATATTGCAAAGAAGACAAAACGGATAACAACTACTAGTCTTTAACCATGATGAAGTAATGTGTATTGTTTAGCTAAAAACGATGGCGTATATGGCATATCGTTTTGAAGCCATGCAATAATGGTACCTATTAAAGCCGAAGAATTATGCCATATTAAAATATCTTTCTGAACGCCTGCTACTAGAAAGTTATCCCCCGTTTTCTCTATTCTTGCAACTATTATATCCTGCAAAAATAGTAGTAAGCGATCTCTAAAGATTGGGATTCGCTTAGAAGCAAGAATAACTTTATAGAAATCCACTTGTTCGGCTATATGCTCAAGAAGCCTCATTAACATTGTCCAATCTCGATCTTTATCTTCTTTATGATTCATTGATGTTTCTTTCAATACCGTGGATATTTCCTCTATCATATCGTCTGCCATTTTTTCCAACATGTTTGGAATATCCCGATAATGAAGATAAAAGGTAACTCGATTAATAGTTGCTCGCTCCGCTAAACGATTTACAGATATTTTCTGCATATCCATTTCCTGAATTAATTCAACAAAAGCATCTCTAAGCAACTTGCGAGTACGCGTAACACGAGGATCTGTGTGCGTTTTTTTAAAGTCCATCCTATCTCTATCCCTTCTTTTACATATAAAACTACATTTTCAATGATTTTGTCGTAAAAATTAAAAATAAACTACAAAAAAGATTATTTATGTTAATTAATTTACACTTTAGCCATAATTGTAACTTGTCAATGGCATTTATACTGCTTATAATCTCCTTTATACAATGTTAATTATACAACATGTTGTAAATTTAGTGTAAACTTGATTCGAAAGGATGAATTTGATTGAATAAAAACGCAACAGAAGATCGGTCTATAAAAAAGGGGCCAATACTGTTTATTATGATTTTGGGGGCTTTCCTTGCGACATTTAATCAAACGATCATGAGTGTTGCTATCCCGGAATTAATGAATGATTTTGGTATTCTCGCTTCAACGGCTCAGTGGTTGACAACAGGTTACATGCTAGTAAATGGTGTTCTAATTCCCATCACTGCCTTTTTAATGCAAAGATTTACTACTCGTCAGCTGTTTCAAAGTTCTATGATTATTTTTCTTGTTGGTACGATTGTATCAGCAGTCGCAGCTAATTTTCCTGTTCTACTGACAGGTCGACTAATTCAAGCAGCCGGTGCTGGCATTATTATGCCGTTGCTTATGAATGTTGTTTTAACCCTTTTCCCACCAGCGAAAAGAGGAGCAGCTATGGGTATGGTAGGGCTAGCTATTATTTTTGCTCCTGCAATTGGACCAACGCTTACTGGTTATGTTCTAGAGCATTTCCCTTGGCAAGCGATGTTTTATGGCATGATTCCTTTTACTATTATTATCATTATATGCGGGCTTATCTATTTAAAAAATGTATCGGAAACTAGCCGTGCTAAAGTTGATATGATTAGTGTTATCCTTTCCACTATCGGATTTGGTGCTCTATTATATGGCTTCAGCATAGCCGGCAATGAAGGCTGGTCCAGTGCAGTCGTAATACTTTCTCTGATTGCAGGAGTCCTTGCCATTGTCTTATTTACTTGGAGACAATTAGTTTCTACTAATCCGCTTCTTGACTTGCGGGCTTTTAAATACAATATGTTTTCCTTAACTACTATTATTAATATTGGGGTTACAATGATGATGTATGCAGATATGATGCTGCTGCCTCTCTACCTTCAAAATGCCCGTGGCTTTACCGCTCTAGAATCTGGTTTATTGATGCTTCCTGGAGCACTTCTGATGGGCTTATTAAGTCCGGCAGTTGGAAAACTTTTTGACAGATTCGGGGCAAAATGGCTTTCTGTTATCGGTATCGCCATTATTATTATTACAACTTTCAGCTTTATAGATTTGACAGACTCTACCAGCTATACGTATCTTATTATCATGTCAACAGGTCGACGTATTGGAATGGCTCTGTTTCTAATGCCAATTCAGACTGCAGGTTTAAATCAATTGCCATCCCGGCTTAATGCGCATGGTACCGCTATTTCCAATACGATAAGACAGGTTGCTGGAGCTGTCGGTACTTCTCTACTAGTTACTGTTATGACAAATAGCACCAAAAATCACCTTCAAGATGCAATGAAAGAAGGAGCGAACGGTGCAACACAACAACATATGTTAATGGAAGCTTCCATTCAGGGAATAAATGATGCCTATTTCGTTGTTCTTATCATCGGCTTTGTCAGTTTGCTGCTTGCCTTCTTTATCAAACGTGTTGAACAGGCTTCAGAAGAAGATACCAGCAAGAAGAAAAGCAATGGAAAACGAACGAAAATGGAAGATGCTCTTGAATAAACCAGTTCTCCATCTTTCACTTAAGGCTGTTCAACTGATCAACTTTTGGACATAAACTACCCACAGAAGAGTTTCCTTTCTAATGGGTAAATATTCTTTTTAAACTTTAGAGAATCATCTGATTTATGTCAGAGGATTCTCTTTTTTTGTTCCTTAACACTGGTAAAAAAGTGCAACCATTTAGCGGTTTAACTACTTGAATTTAAAAACTATCTATTCTCTAAAAGTACAGACTTTCCTCATTAAAGATTCAATTATTGTTGCAAAAAGTACATGAAAGAGTGACCTCCTGTTCATACTATTACTTAGGAGGTTTACCGTCTTATGAAACAATTATGTATGGCTATTTTTTTGTTTGTAGCCCAACCCATTGAGCATCCGAATAACTTAACGGTGACACAGCAAGAACAGACGATTGCCACTGTGAATCGTGAAAATTTTACGAGCCCCTTGTTCGGTACTTCCATGATTAACGAAGAAAAATACAAGCAATTCATCAATAAACTTAATCAGCAAATATCTCAAGCTCCTATAAATGCCAAAATCAATGATCAAGGAAATATTATTCCCGAAAAAAAAGGCTACATACTTAATAAACAGCAATTTATGGAACAATTTTATGAGTATTTTTTTGGAAAAGGAGCTTCTACAATAGAAGTACCGAAGATGGAGGTTTATCCGAAAGTGGACAGTGAGTTGCTATCCAATATCCGCGTACAACGGATTGGCCAGTACGTGACTTCCTTTAATGCAAACAATAAAAATCGTTCGCATAATATCTCGCTTGCCGCAAATGCGATTGATAACTATGTTATTTTCCCAAACGAAACGTTTTCATTTAACCAAGTTGTAGGAATGCGAACGACAAAAGAAGGATACATGCGTGCTCCCATTATTGTCAAAGGAGAATTTTCAGAAGGAATTGGCGGGGGAATTTGTCAGGTATCATCCACATTGTTTAACGCTGTAGATCGAGCCGGATTAAAAATCGTGCAGCGCTATTCCCATAGTAGACGCGTATCTTATGTTCCATCTGGTCGTGATGCTACCGTAAGTTGGTATGGACCAGACTTTCGCTTTCAAAATAAATTTAACCAGCCGATATTAATTCGGGCAAAAGGGGACAAAGGTAGGATGGTTGTCACACTTTATTCGTCTGAGATTATTAATTACAAATCACGAAACGTTCCAAGCGCCTCAGCTCGGTTGTCAAAAGAAACCAAAGCAAAAGCAGAAATGAATGAGCAAATCCCATATTAATCAAATCACTTAATAAAATAAATTGGGAGCAAAGCATACAACATCTACAAAAAGAACCCATTAGAAAAAGCCTGTTTTCATCCATTAAGATAAAAGCAGGCTTTTTTCACCATAATAGGTATATTTACAAGTAGAGAAGCGCTTTTCTTAATGGGCGTACTCCGGTTGGAATCTGGCATCTTGTAAAATACGTTCCATACGTTCAAAATGCTCCGTCTCATCAAGAATAATATCCTCTAATTTAATAGCAAGATCTTTTAATCCTAATTCTTCCGCTTGTTCAATACGAGCTTTATATCGTTTAATTGTATCTTCTTCTGCATTTCGTGCTTCCACAAGCATATCCTTTAATTCCGTTACTTGTTTAACAGGAGCTGGAGTCGTTGTTGGCGTACCACCGTAAATAGAAATTTTTTCAGAAAGGTACAATGCATGACCTTGTTCATCAGGGATCTCTTTTTCAAAAAATGGTTTGAACATTTCGTAGTGAATCCCCTTAATCGTCGCTGCATAATACGTGTATTGAATCGCAGCAGCATACTCATTAGCAAGATCAGTATTTAAATCCTCGATTAGTTCTTTCATTTTTTGTTCCATAAAAAACACCCTTTCTTTTATGTCTATATTAAAGGGTACCCTTCATAAAAAGGGATAAACATATTTTGTGTCAAGAACACAAAATACGAAAATATCCAATCATTACTTCCCTATTGGCTACATGTCTCCTTTATTTCAAGCAATACCGCTTCCTCTGTTGCAGGAATTATTAATTTTTCATCAATATTTTAACAGCTGATTTTACTTTCTTAATTTTTGCAATTTATATTGGTAAGCAATGTATGGGAATGCTAGGAAAATGTACAAACTCACTCAGGCTACCCTGTGCACTCTCAATGAGTCCACAGCCTGCATACACTTCGCTTTCCATGGGGCGGGCGGTCTCAATGGAAAACGGTTATTGTATTTTTTCTTTTAATTATTTCACATCTTGAACATACATAGCGTAATCTTTCCCTTCTCCATTAACGACTAATGCTCCATCATTGGTAAAGCGTGGTTTGACAAGTCGTTCTTTCACTTGATTAAACGTTGGAAGGGCTACAATTTTATCTTTTTTCATACGATATAATTTCACTGTATTGGAACCCTTTGATGGAATACTTAATGCTACAAAATCTTTAAACACTGCATATGCGTCAAACTTTGGTGTTTTTACCTGATGTAATTTCCCATCAGCTAAATCAATATAAGCTAAAATTGGTATTTCTCCTTCATTACTTAACTCAGCATATATTTTGTGATCGGTTAATGTAACATTCACAACAGAATCATATGGAACATCATACGCCGCAATTTGTTTTTTCTTATGCAAGTCATACAAAAAATAAGTGGTTTTAATCTTATTATCTATTCTATATTGTTCTGGAATGACCATTAAACCATCTTGCACAGCTGCAATACTATTTGACCCAATACCTGTCGCTTCTAAAATTTCCGATTCTATCATGGTAGTTAAGTTCATACTTTTATATCCAACAGACTCCCCGTTTTCTCCATAAGACCTATAAAGAAAGGTATCTTCATCCAGTTGAAAATCGCTGATTGCTTTAATGGTTAATTTCTTCATTTCATCATTTTGACGATTTAATGCATAAACAGTATTGCTATTATCCTCTAACCACACTAGCCAATTTTTATTGACAGCAATATCAAAAATAGACATATTTTCTTTCGGCTTAACAAGTACTTTTTTCTCATCAGATTGAACGGAATAAGCAAAAATCCCACCTTTATCGATATAGACAAATTCATTTGTATCTTTTACATAAATGGAGCGAATTAAGGAGGAATATTCGACATCGGTTATGGTTACCTTTTCTAGTTGTTTGCTGCTGAATTGTTGTACCTGTCTCTCCTCCATCCATTTTTGTACAGATGGACCAGTTAAAATACCAAATAATCCAATGATGGCAATCGTACTTAAAAGTGGTTTTACTAAACGAAATCGAAGCGAATTTTTTCGATTTAAGCGTTCGTGTGCTTTATTCATGATTTTTTGTTTATGTCCCTCCGTTAAAGTAATATCGTCTGGTATCGATTGATCCAATTGGTGTTTAACGCTCTTTAACATGCTCCATCTCCTCCTCGCTTAATGTGAAACGCGCCTTTTTTCTTCCTCTAGCCAATCGCGTTTTAATTGTATTCGTTGAACAATTTAGCACCTCTCCAATTTCCACAACAGTTAATTCCGCATAGTAATGCAGCCATAACACTTCTTTATATTTCTGTGGCAGCTTGTTAAGTAATTCAATCATATAGCCGATACTCTCTTGCTTTAAATATTCTTCTTCTGGTGTTTGCTTATTAACAAGGAAAATACTTGCTATATGTGAAAGTTCCGTCTTCCTATAGTTCCAGCTTTTGAAATAATTACGACATTCATTTACCGTCATCCGATATAAATAGGTTTTAATGCTCGAGCGACCTTCAAATTGTTCAAGATGTAAGTAATATCGAATAAATACTTCTTGTATAATATCTTCTGCTTTCTCTTTATCTTTCACAAATGCATAAGCGAGACGAAATAAATAATACCCGTATTCATCCATTGCATTCACTAGCAATTGATCCCGTACTTGCTTCTCCAAAATCTGTCCTCCTTTCATCGATAATGGTTAGACAATTCAAAAGAAGTTATGGTTTCGTTTTGTAAGAAATATTTCAACCTGCTTTCATGAATCAAAAATTAAACTTGTTTCTCAAAAGAGGCACTCATTATAAGCTCACAAGTTCAGGAAAACCAAGTGTAAAGATACTTTCCTTTCCCCTGCTTAATCCTAAAATCCGTACAAAATATGACCACTAGTCTTATAATAAACAAAATTCGTGACTGCCCTGTAACACTGTGTTCACAAAAATATCCTATTTATTAAATAATCAAAATGATAAAATAGTAATGAATCGAAATACTTATAAAAGGTGTAGGTAATGAAACATTATAATTTATTTTTAAAACGTTTATATATGAACTACATAATCGGCTCTTTCATTGCGGTATTTGGAATTGGTGCAATTCCTATGTTTATGTCATTAAGAATCAATTTTGAGAACTTCCAACTATTATTATTCATATTAATAATTTCTGCAGTGGTAATGTTTACTGTTGAATCTATTTTCTTTTTCTTTCATTTAAAACCCATTAAAAAGGCCTATCTATTTCGATTTTCCAACCAAGAATACAACGAAAAAGCGATCTTACAATTATATAAATTTCCGAAGTTAACAGTATATAGAATATTAGGTCCACATTTTTTAGGTTTTTCATTAACCTCTAGTTTGCTTTTTTATTTTTTTGTACGGAAGAATATGTTACACTTTCCGCCAATCTATCTATTATTTGGTTTTATCGCAGCTTTTGTCATTGCTTCCTTGCATGCACTTATTGAATTTTACTTAACATCAGGTACGATTCAACAAGAAGTCAAATATCTACAGAATAATAGTCGATTCCAGATGAAATTTGAGATTAGACCTAATGGTTTTTTTATTCCTATTCAACTTAAATTTAGACTATCCATTTTATTAGTTGGAATTTTCCCAATTATCCTCATTCTTTTAGCAACACTGGTGAAATTTTCCGAGTACAATGGAATGGATGTAAAAAGTTTTCTTCAATGGGCGGGAGGAATATTAGCCATTTCTGTTTGTTTCTCTACCATTATTTCGAAATTGATGGCTAAAGATATAGAAAAGCCTATCCAACAGCTTCAACAGTTAATGACAGAGGTAGAAGGACAAAATTACGAAATAGAAAAAAACATTGTTTATTTTGATGAATTTTCTAATCTCTTTCAAGGTTTTAATAAGATGATAATAGAAATTCAGGAAAGAGAAAATAACAATCAATTATTGCTTAACAGCTTTTTAACCGTCTTGTCTACTGCACTGGATGCTCGAGATCCATATACTTCAGGACATTCGGTAAGGGTTGCTGACTTTTCTCGGCAAATAGGGATGGAGTTAGGTCTCTCTATAATAGAAGTGAATAAGTTGTTTAAAACAGCCTTGTTACACGATATTGGAAAAATCGGTGTTCCTGATCGAGTATTATTAAAAGAAGGGGCATTAACAGAAGAAGAATTTGCTTATATTAAGGCTCATCCTGTTATCGGGGAAAAAATCTTAAAACAAGTGAAGCCAGAAAACCAAATACTCTATTTGCTTCCAGGTGTTCGTTCTCACCATGAACGATTTGATGGGAAAGGATACCCTGATGGAAAGAAAGGGAACGATATCCCGATGTTTGGACGCATTATTGCGGTGGCAGATTCATATGATGCTATGACCTCTAACAGACCCTATCGAAAGGGAATGCCAAGAGAAAAAGCACTTTCTATCCTTTTGAATGGTCGAGGTACCCAATGGGATTCTGAAATAGTCAATGCTTTTATCCGGAGTTTACATTTATCTAAAGCGGCAAGTGGTTGAGGACGGTTAGCAAAGAAAGGTAGTAAATGGATCCCTTTATGCTTCATATGCTCCAAATAAGATGTTCAGTGGACAAGCCCACGATTATTCCGTCAGCCAGCCCTGTATGTATCATTAGTTCAGCTGCTTTTAATCTTGCTATTGTTGTTTTTACTAAACGTGGTTTTGAAGTTTTGATTTTATTTCTCTGTAAAAATAGAAAAAAATGGGTGTTCCAATCAGTCGGCTTTTCCGCTATTGGATGCCCTTTTTCTTTACAGAGATATTTATCTAGTGTATATAAAGATTCTATACTCCCCTCCCTGCCTTTATTAATAATTCAAATTTATAAACTAATACTTTATAGGTATTAACCCACTTAATTTTAAGTATTTCTCATTGTTTTTCCGATAATTTAAAATATAAACAAGCAGAAAATATTAAAAATGAAAAAGGGTGATTTTGAAAGTGAGTAAATCTAAACGACTAGAGAAGCTGCGTCATTTTATGGAAAAAGAGAATTTGGCAGCCTTATTGCTAACCGATCCTTATAATCAGTGTTATGTAACTGGATTTGAAATTATTACGTATTCACGTCCAATTTTTACCATTATTACTAAATCTGAAAGCATATTAATTGTACCTGGATTAGAGGAAGATCATGCAAAAGCAACAGCAGTTTATGATCGATTATTGGTATATTATGAACACCCAGAGAAAGCAGAAAAAGGAATTGACCCTCTCGCGCTTATTAGTGAATGCTTGTTTCCTTTAATAGAAAAAGATGGGATTGGAATAGAATTTCGATCTACTCCACATGGTTTAACAAATTTACTTCAAAGATCCTCTTGTGAATTAGTAGATATTACCCCTGAATTAGTTCGCCTTCGCTCCATAAAAGAAGAGGACGAACTAGAACAACTGCGTAAAGCATGTTTATTATCTTCTCATTCCATACAAGCATCGCTGCAAAAGGTAGAAGCAGGTATGACCGAATTAGAACTTGATGATTTTGGTACAAATGCATTATATCGAGAAGCATTAAAAAATTATCCTGATGAAGTTGTTTTAACAGGAGGAATGTATCCTTCAGGAGTCGAGCGTACTATTATGCCACATGTTTTTTCTAATTTAAGAAAAATAGCCTCTAACGATCTAATAATCCAAACTAGAATCACTTCAGTTAATGGATATAAAGGGGAATGTGAACGAACATGTTTTGTCGGCGAGCCAACACCTAAACAAAAAGAATTGTTTGAATTAATGGTTTCAGCTCAAGAATCTGCATTCAGCACAATAAAGGCTGGTGTACAGGCATGCGAAGTAGACCAATCTGCACGTAAAATATTTCAAGATGCAGGGTATGGTGACTATGCTATCCATCGAGTAGGTCATAGTATTGGACTTGCCGTTCATGAAGCACCTTACTTTAAATTTGATGACGACATTACACTGGAAGAAGGAATGACTTTCACGGTAGAACCAGGTATTTATGTACCGGGGATTGGAGGATTCCGTCACTCGGATACCATTTTGGTTACTAAGAATGGGTATGAATTGTTAACAGATGCACCTCGTTCCATCGATAAATTAACCCTTTAAAAGAGAAACCATCTATTCAATACGCAGAATTTAAACTTTTGTTTTATAGAAATAAACCATTAAAACTTCTTCCTTCCACTATTATGGGCTCTGCTTTTGGTCTCATCAATACTGGAGCAAATCTAGCTGCCTTTAAAGTGGCATTTTATTATTTACTCTTTAGAAACATCCTTTCTCTTACTATGGGACTGCTTCTTAAAAAGAAAAATAGTGGATTTGAAATGAATAATACATCTTTACAACGGTTAAGAGGGATCCTTTAGAAAGGATCCCCCTATTAATTTATCATTCTCCTTTAGCATAATAATGATCATCTATCCTACTATTTCCAGTAGAGTAATATTCAAATAAGAAATCTAAAAAATCATGAATTAGTTTTGAGTTATTATCTTGTCTCCATGCAACAGATACTTCTATTGCATGTGCTATTCCTTCCACTTCCCGCTGTACAACTCCACTAATCGGATTAACGGATGAAGGTGTCATTGCCACTCCCATACCAGCAGAAACGAAAGATAACACGGTTTGAAGGTCATGTGCTTGTATTGTTATTTTTGGATTAAATTCAGCATGAAGAAAAAGTTCAATAAACGTATCATAATACAAAGAACCAGCTGATCGAGGTGTCATAATAAAGGTTTCATCTGCAAAGTCATTGAGGCAAATGGATTTATTAAGTGCTAAGGGATGGTTTTCTGGCAGGGCAGCAATAAAGCGATCTCGCAAAAGAGGTCGTACCATAATATTTTTACTTTTAACAGGAGCTGATACAAAACCAATATCAATTCTTTTTTCTTTTAAGGCTTTCATTTGATCGGCAGTACTCATTTGCTGAAAAACGATTGGAAGAGTGTTCGTTTCGCGGTATTTTTTTATGATTGGAATGAGGCTTTGAATGGTTCCTGTGAATCCAATCACGATTCCCTCCTCTTTTTCATTGGAGGATATTCTCGTTGAAATACAAGCTTGTTCCACTTGATTGAGAATTTGATCTGCTTTCTTCTTAAATACCTTTCCTGCAATAGTTAATTCTACATAACGCTTTGTACGGAAAAATAATTGGGCCCCAATTTCTTCTTCTAATTCTCGAATTTGCCTACTTAGGGGAGGTTGAGCAATATGTAATCGTTCTGCTGCACGACCAAAATGAAGTTCTTCTGCAAGCACCACGAAATAACGGATGTGTCTAAGCTCCAAACAAACTACCTCCTTTTATAAAAAATAAAACGAATTAAAATTATTTACTCTTATATTGAGAATTATCTAAAATTAATAGGCAGTACCAATTAAACTGTCATAAAACGAGAGAAACTATTAGCCGTGCAGGTGAAAAACAAATTACTGCTGGAGTTTTTTTGAAAAAAAAACTATTTTAATTCCCAACACCATTGGATGACATCATTATATCGCAACGATACACCATTCTCAATCATATTACTGGACGAAGCCTATGGTAGTACTGCTTAACACTGGGAGATTTTTTCGAAGTTTTCACACGATAACGCAGCTGGTGCTAAACTCCAATTACATACATTCCCTAGGAAGATATCAACCTATCGATTGTTAATATTTGCAATCTCCATTATTTGGGTTTACAATAATTGGGTAGTAAATATACATATAGATGGGGGTTTTATGATGTCTAAAGTAGCTGTAATAACTGGATCTGGCGGTGGACTCGGAAAAGGAATAGCTAAACTGTTAGCTAAAAACGACTTTAAAGTAGTACTTCACGATATTAATGCCGAGTTACTTCAGTCTGCTGTAGAAGAATTTAAATCAGAAGGCTTTGAAGCAATTGCTGTTGCAGGTGATGTTTCCAAACGAGACGACCAATTTAATTTAGTTTCAAAAGCTGTAGAAGCATTTGGAAGATTAGATGTATTTGTCAACAACGCAGGCATTGATGCTGTATCCCCAATACTAGAAATTGATGAAAAACAATTAAACCGTTTATTTAACATAAACGTAAATGGAGTAGTATTTGGAACACAAGCTGCGGCTCAACAATTTATCAAACAAGGTTCAAAAGGGAAAATTATTAATGCTTGCAGTATTGCAGGACATGAATCATTTGAAATGCTAGGTACTTACTCCGCTTCCAAACATGCGGTAAAATCATTTACTCATTCTGCTGCAAAAGAACTAGCGAAGCATCAAATTACTGTAAATGCCTATTGCCCTGGTATTGCCAAAACAAAAATGTGGGATCGTATTGATGAAGAGATGGTTAAATACGATAAAACCCTAAAACCTGGTGAAGCATTTGAAAAATACTCCAGCGGCATCGCTTTAGGCCGTTATCAAACACCAGAAGATGTAGCTAATCTTGTAGAATTCCTAGCTTCAGAGAAATCAGATTATATTACAGGTCAAGCCATTTTAACAGATGGCGGTTTAGTATACAGATAGTCACAGGGATGCACCAAATATCCTCGGAATTCGGCGAAGTTTCATAGGTTGTACATGCAAACCTTGATTGTTTAGGGTGTAGCGTGGGTTTCTAGAAAAAAGAAGCCCACGCTACACCCTTATTTTATTCTATCCAAAAATCCTACTACTCTATTAATTTTCGACAATTTTCAAAACGTTTCGGGTCGTCACAGTGACCTAGTCTAAATTTTCGACAAATTTCGGGTTGTCACTGTGACCTACTTCAAGTAAGATAGAAACGATGTTTTTTATGGAAGGAGAAAGAAATTGAGTACACAACAAGACAAGGCATTAAAACGTACAATGACTACAAGGCATATTATGATGATGGCATTGGGCGGAGCAATCGGAGCAGGATTATTTAAAGGGAGCAGTGTAGCAGTCGACATGGCTGGTCCAGCTGTATTAATCGCTTATCTTTTAGGTGGGATCATCTTGTTTTTCATTATGCAAGGCATCGCCGATATGACGATTAGAAACAGACAGGCAAGAACATTTCATGATCTTATTAAACCAGCCATCGGATCCTACCCAGCTTATTTCTTAGACTGGATCTATTGGAAAATGTGGGTATTAAACATTGCTGCAGAAGCAATAGTAGCCGCTATATTCTTACAATATTGGTTTCCTCAGTACCCGATTTGGGCATTAGCTTTAATCATTTCGGTTGCTGTTACGATTGTGAATTTATTATCTGTAAAAATATTTGCAGAAACAGAATATTGGTTAGCACTTCTTAAAATCAGTGTTATTATTATTTTTATTATTGCAGGTTTATTTTTAATGTTTATAACAACTGGCAGCCATGACGCAGTTGGTGTAACGAATTTAACAAAACACGGCGGCTTTTTCCCTAATGGAATAGGCGGTTTAGTAACAGCAATGTTAGTTGTTATTTATTCTTATGGCGGAACAGAATTAATTGGCGTGACATTAGGAGAAACGAAAAATCCTGAAAAAGTAATACCAAAAGCAGCACGTGGTACATTAACACGCATTGTCGCTTTTTATCTACTGCCATTCTTTATCATTGTCAGTCTTATTCCTTGGAATCAAGTAAATAATGCAAAAGAAAGCCCTTTTGTTACAGTCTTTCATTTATTAGGGATTCCTTATGCAGCTGATATCATGAATGCTGTTATCTTATTAGCGCTTATTTCATCCATGAATTCAGGGTTGTATGCATCTTCCCGCGTTATTTACACACAAGCAGCAGACGGGACTATTGCAAAGATATTCAGTAAGTTATCAACTAAACAAGTACCAACCTATGCTATTTTATTATGTACTTCTTCCCTTTATATCGGAGTGCTAATTTCTATTATTGCAGGAGAATCTACATTTAATTACTTAATGGGTTCGTTAGGTTACACGGTGCTTTTCATATGGTTAATTATTGGATTCGCTCATTTTAGATCAAGAATGAAACACCAAAGTAAAGAAAACCGAAAATTCCCAATCGCTACTCTTATGGCTATTATTTTCTTATTAATCATTTTGGTTGGGGTTGTTATGACAACAAAAATAGTAATTACCTTCATTACATTAGCAATTTATTTGGTCATTACTGCATTTTATTTTATAAAAAAGAAGAAATAATGAAACATTAAACAGTGCTTCCTCCCATAAGGATAGCACTGTTTTTTTCTCCTATAAAAGTAAATCATCCTTTCACTAAAGGCAAATATACATAATTTTTTTATCAAATATTCCTATTACTGATATTTTACATTCGACTTTTCTCTGGTACTTGCTATTTATTTCACAATAGTTTTTTCTTTACTCCTCTCTTATTACCTGCTTTATCCGTAAGCAGTATTTTATATAGTACATTTCTTTTCTTACACTCTATTTTACCTTTACCGCCTATTCCCTTTACGATTGTTCTATTTGCTGAAATGTTTGGAACAGTACATCGTTTCCTGCTTTGTTTGCATATTCTGAAAACACTTACTTTTTTTAAGATGCTATTCATATGGAAGTATTCTTTTTAAAGAAAATGGATACTCCTATTAATACTTTCTATTGCTTCGATCCTTTTAAGAAGTTTGTCTAATTTTATATTAAAATACCAACAAGGATAAAATAACTTTCGTGAAATAAATGGTAAAAAGAAACATATAAAATTCACATCTGTACAATATTAAATTTGTTTAGTATTATGTTACTTAACGCTTATTGTTAGATTTTCTGACACGTTTTTTAACGATTGGGAGATTTCTTGCCCAATACCAACATAGAAAAGTCGAAAAGGAGTTATTTGAATGAGTAAAAACAAAGGGTTTTTGAAATATATTTTGTTCTTTGTAGTTGCATTGACTACTTTGACTATTATTTCACCAATAACAAAAGTAGAAGCAAAGGAAAATAACTATCAAATTGCTACAGATATTACATTTGCTCCATTTGAATTTCAAGATGTAAAAGGAGATTTTGTTGGGATCGATATGGATCTTATCGCTGCTATTGCAAAGGATCAAGGTTTTACATACAACATGAAACCTTTAGGCTTTAACGCAGCTGTTCAGGCACTGGAATCCAAGCAAGTGGATGCCGTTATTGCTGGGATGAGCATTACGGAAGAAAGACAAAAAAAGTTTGATTTCTCCGATCCGTATTTTGATTCAGGCATCATTATGGCTGTTCAAAAAGATAATGACAATATTTCTTCTTATAAAGATCTAAAAGGCAAAAAAGTGGCTGTCAAAACAGGAACAGAAGGAGCAAGTTTTGCTGAAAAAATAAAAGATAAATATGGCTTTAAAATCGTTACTTTTGACGATTCTGCCAATATGTATGAAGAAGTAAGAACAGGAAATTCAGTTGCTGTATTTGATGATTATCCTGTATTGGCCTATGGGATTAAGCAAGGAAATGGATTAAAAATAGTAACGGACAAAGAAGCTGGAGCATCTTATGGATTTGCCGTTCCAAAAGGGCAAAATGCGGAACTATTAGAAAAATTTAATACTGGATTAGCAAATTTAAAAGCATCTGGCGAGTACCAAGAAATTTTAGACAAATATTTAGAAACTGGATCAGTAGCTACTAACGATGCAGGATTTTTCTCCCTATTAAAAGAAAGTTTTCCTAGTTTATTATCTGGTTTAAAGTTGACCTTATTACTAACAGTAGCTTCCCTTTTAATTGCTACCGTACTCGGCATTGTTTTCGGCTTATTACGAATAGCAAAAAATAAAGTGTTAAATACCATTGCTGTTATTTATATTGATATATTCCGCGGAACACCTTTAATTGTCCAAGCATTCTTTATTTACTTTGGAATTCCAGCAGCACTAGATTTTCGGATTTCAGCAGTTGCTGCAGGTCTCATCACATTAAGTTTAAATGCTGGTGCCTACATGGCAGAAATTGTTCGCGGCGGCATTCAGTCTGTCGATAAAGGGCAAATGGAAGCTGCAAGAAGCCTTGGCCTTCCTTATGGAAAAGCAATGCGAAAAGTAGTTCTCCCGCAAGCAATCCAATTAATGATACCTGCCTTTATCAACCAGTTTGTCATGACGTTGAAGGACACATCTATACTATCGATTATTGGAATTAATGAATTAACCCAAAGCGGAAAAATCATTATTGCAAGAAATTTAGAATCGTTCCAAATGTGGCTAATTGTTGGGATTATGTACTTTATTGTCATTATGATTTTAACAAAAGTATCAAATGCATTAGAAAAGAGGATAAAAAATGGGCAAGCTTAAGGTAACCAAACTAAAGAAATCTTACGGAAATTTAGAAGTATTAAAATCAATTGATTTACAAGTTCAAGAAGGAGAAGTTGTTTGTTTAATTGGTCCCTCTGGCTCTGGAAAAAGCACCCTTCTTCGCTGCTTAAATATGCTTGAAGAGGTAACAGACGGTGATGTTGTCGTAAACAACTATCCTTTAACAGATAAAAAAACGGATATAAACAAAATCAGAGAAAATATCGGAATGGTGTTTCAGCACTTTAACCTTTTCCCTAACTTATCTGTATTAGAAAATATTACACTTGCACCAGTTGAGTTAAAAAAAGCGACAAAAGCGCAGGCAAAAGAAAAAGCTCTTCAACTTTTAGATCGTGTAGGACTAAAAGAAAAAGCTGGTGAAAATCCTGCTAAATTATCCGGCGGTCAAAAACAAAGGGTAGCAATCGCCCGTGCACTTGCTATGAATCCCGATATTATGCTGTTTGATGAACCAACAAGTGCTCTCGATCCTGAAATGGTTGGAGAAGTTCTCAATGTTATCAAACAATTAGCAGAAGAAGGAATGACCATGGTTATTGTAACCCATGAAATGGGATTTGCCAGAGAAGTAGGAGACCGAGTAATCTTTATGGATAGCGGCTATATTGTGGAAGAAGGAACACCACAGGAAATCTTCGGAAATCCCCAAAATGAACGGACAAAAGATTTCTTGAATAAGGTATTGTAGGGGTCGTCACAGTGACGCCCCGGATATTCTCGGAATTTGTCGAAATCCTAGGGTGGCTTTTTGAAAGCCACCCTTTTTTTTTTTTGGGGTCACAGTGACGTCCCGAATATCCACTAATTTTGTCGAAGGTTCATAGATTTCGAGAGGAAGTCCATGAAGATTAACAAACAGGAAAGTTCCCATTTAAAACACCTCAAAAAATGTCTACATCTATTATTCGATAAAAATCAGCCAAAGTTCTGCCCAAGCTACTGGAAAACATCCATAAAAAAAGAAGCACAACAATCAAGTTATTGTACTTCCCTTCTATGAATTTTCGACAAAGTTCGAGTAAGTTCGGGTCGTCACTGTGACCTACTTATACCGAACAGAGCCACCGTTTACTGGAAATTCTGCGCCGTTTACATAGGCGGCTTTATCAGATGCTAAAAAGAGGATAACATTTGCAATTTCTTCTGGTTTTCCAACAGAACCGCGGGGAATTTTCCGAATTTCTCTAGCAAAAAACATGACGGCATCTTCCGGTTCTTTATTAAATTTCTCAGCTAACATATCTACCATGCCTCCTGGTTTGTTCCACATGGTTGTTCTTGTTGGACCAGGTGATACAACGTTAATACGTATTTCATTACCAAATTCATTGGCAAGTGCTTGTGTTAAATTTAATACGGCCGCCTTACTGGCACTATAGTCAATCGCAAAGTCATCAGGTACATGTCCGCTTTCTGATGCAATATTAACGATGCTTGCTCCTTCTTGTTTTCGTAAGTATGGAATAGCTTCTTTTGTTAATCGTGCAACAGCAAAAACATTTGTGGCAAATGTTTTTTCCCAATCTTCATCTGTCACATCTAAAAAACTATCTTTATAGATGGCAATACCTGCTATATTAGCAAGAATATCAATTTTTCCAAACTGTTTGATAGCAGCATCTACTAGTTTTTTACTTTCATTTTCCTTTGTTAAATCAATTGCTAGCGGAAGAAAGGTGTCACTGCTTGCTAAATCTTTTATGTCCTCTACATTTAAGCTGGCAGCTACCACTTTTACCCCTTCTTGTAACAATGCCTTAGTTGTAGCAAGACCAATTCCATCATTTGCGCCTGTTACAATAGCAACCTTATCTTGTAAACCATAACTCATATATTCCATCTCCTTTACATGTTCCTCTCTAATTCATGTTTCCTTTTATTAGTGTAAATAAACATGTCACCGAGACTCCCTAAACATTATTAAAAATTGGTAGATTACATGTTCGATAGATACATTGTTTTGCACCCTATTGAACTCTATAATTAATTCGCTAAATCAGGATCCATCATTTTATAACAGTACTGCTCCCGCTTTTGTTCTGTTGTTCCTTCAAAATAATCTAGTAGAATATCTCTATTCATAAATGGTGGGGTAATGGTGTCTTCTATATAAAAACGATAACTACTCCAAGGATAAAATTCTGGCTGCTCGACCATTTTCGCTTCAACTGGATTAAGATGGATGTAGCGGCTAACTCCTAACATTCCTTTTTTATCCATAATCATCTTGTCGTAAAAACGTTTCTCATACACATGACCTGTTAAACGGTATTTTGTATTATAGTAATTGGCATAGCGCTTGTTCATTAATGCCATTAGCTTAGAAATGGATACTTCCTTTGATCGTAACTGTAAATGGTAGTGGTTGGTCATGAAGCAAAAAGAGGCTAATTCGAAGGGGTATTTTTCGAAGAGTTGGTGGAGAATATGGAAAAAGGCATGAAAATCATTGGCATTTCGAAACAAAGGGTCGCGTCGATTTCCTCTGCAAACGATATGGTAAAACTGTTCTGGTACATGGATTCTTTTCTTAAATGGCATTACATTTCTACCGCCATTTGTTGTTTATTGAGCTGCCATCTGCTCAACGCCTTTACTTCCAAAATCGCACGTTCAGAGATTCTTTTCTCTATATACTTTAAAGTCATACAGTCTCCCCCTTATCATATCCATTTTATCCCAAAAATTATTAATAACAGCCGGCAGCATTCTTTTTCCGCTTACCAATATACCATCAAGAAAGAGGAAACCTATAAAAGCAGTCTCTATAGTAAAGTAACTCTTCCCCTCTCCCAATTCCCTTAATACTGAAATAACCTTTGTAAAATCAAACAATGAACCATTTTTCCATTGGTAAAACTGCAACAAAAACTCGGCAACCTTCTTGGGTATCCTATGATCAAAATATGGAATGGATGCCAGTGCACTTTTCTCGCGACTCTTGCAACAAAGCACCAGGTAAGCAAACAATCACAGTCGATTCCGTATCATGTGAAAATCCCACCTCCAATCCCTTAATTCAATACTTGAAACGTTAACTGTCATACATTCACCTCCAATACTAATATTTTCATCTAAAAACAACTCATAATAGACACTTAAAAAATAGGAATCGTACTAAAATAAGGAGGAAACTACTGAAGTTTAAAACAAAAGGAATCCCTTTTATAAAACGAACTTTCCACCGGTTTGGGGTTTGCCAATTTTATAAGAGTGGGATAAAAAAAAGAAGCTATCTACAATTACTTTACTACAAAATAAGCCAAAATCCTGCCATGCTATTACAAAAATAAAATAATATGCACAACTCGACCTAGCCTCTTGCTTACAACGGAGTAGGATATTTTTTGTTTTAAAGCAGGTCTACCGCAAAAAAAAAACAACAGCCAACCACTCCCGTAATGCTCAGTTACTCCCTATTTCCATGCTTTCTACTCCATCAATCACCGACAATTTCCGGCATAATTCGGGGCGTCACTGTGACCTAGTCTAGCCTTTTTTATAATTTCTATTATAATAAAAAGATATTAATAACTAGGAGAAATAATCAATGGATACAGTTATTACAGGGATGGGTATTATTGGACCAGGTTTTACAAATAGTAACCACTATAAAGAGATATTAACAGCTGGAACTTGTATGTTAAAACAAGAATATCTAGTAGAAAAATATTTATATTTAGGGAGAGTGCATCAAAAAGAAATAAAGCAAAAACAAAGACGAGACAAAAAACACCCTAAATCTGTGCAAATGCTGCTGCATGCATGTAATGAAGCTGTACATGCAGCAAAGATCAACTTAAAAGATTATCGAGTTGCTGTTCTTATTGGTTCTTCTGGTGGTGTTATTTCTGAAGTATCTACTTATACAAAGGAATTAGACAAGAAAAAAAGACTATCCCCCTTTGCTATAGGAAATATGAATGCTAATTCCTTATCTACCAGTGTTAATGCAGCATATGGGTTAAATGGGATGTCCTTTTCCTTATCAAATAGCTGTACCTCTGGTTTGGATGCCTTGCACTTGGCCAATATTCTTATCCAATCCAATCAAGTAGACGTATGCATCGTTGGCGCCAGTGATGCAACGCTTTTTGAAACGGTTCTTAAGGGGTTTCTTCCATTAAAAGTGTTGCAAGAAAGCAGCCAGGAACAAGAAATGCATGGCCCATTTTCTGGAGGGAAAGGTTTCTGTATGTCTGAAGGCGCAGGTGTGCTTATTATAGAAAAGGCAGAAATCGCTATAAGAAGACATGCAACTATTCTCGGTGTTATAGAAGCAACGAGCATCACACAAGATGCCATTTCTCCGTATCAATCTGACATCAATGGAAATGCTTTGCTTCAAGCTGTGGATGCATGCATTCGAAAAGGAATGCCTACCTATATTAATAGTCAAGCTTTAGGTATTTCTGAAAATGATGATATAGAAGCATCCATTTATAAAAAAAGATTTGCTTCTTTTCATCTACCTATAACATCCATTAAAGGAATGGTTGGACATGCGATGGGGGCTTCCACTATATTTCAAATAATTGCAAGCTTAATTAGTTTAAAAGAACAGTTTATCCCACCAACCATTCGCGCAAAAACAACAGCATATGCTAATCTATTGATTAATGATCATATTTTACGACAAAAAATAAACAGTGTATTAATTACTTCTCATGGATACGGAGGAAATAATGGGTGCACCTTAATCTCAAAAGGAGGAGCGTAATATGGAATTTATATTATTGCTGATGGTGTCAGTTATTCCGCTCATTATTTCATTTTTTATTTTATTTTTTTCCAGAAACTCGTTATCAAAAGCATTGTCCTTATTCTTATGTATGCTTTCTTTTTGGCAAATTGATATTGCCATCCTGTATGCAGATGAATTAATGAACATAGAATGGATAGAAAGAATCTTTCGTTTTTTTCGAATGGGAACCATTTTTATTATGCCAATCATGTACTATTTTTCTTATCATCTAGTGCGTATGAACAAGGAGCTTCACAATTTCCGATTTTTATTTAACAAATTTTTGCTTTATATTCTTACGTTTTATAGTCTTATCGTTTATATTATCAATTTTACAACAGCAGGAATAAAATATTTCTACTTAAACAAAGGAAATGTTCTTTCATCTGATTATTTCCTTCCTTTTTATGGGGAAATGAACATTCTATTTCTTATAAATATCATTTTTGTTTATATTAATACGTTTTTTCTTTTATTAATAACAGTGAAGCTTAAAGATCAAACCTACAAAAAATTTTATACTAGGTTGGTTATTGTCGCTATTATTATCTTTATCAATGGGGTAATGAGCGGATTTTCCTTTATTCCTTTATTTTTTTCTATTTTCAATTCAATCATCGCAGCACTTATCTTGTTTTTAGGATTTGTTCAGATGCAATCTCTTAGAATCAATGATATGAACGGGGAACTTATTAGACAAAGTGAACTTTTAGAAGCAATTATGAATATTAATCCTAATTTTCTTTTAGTTAAAAATAACAAGGATCAAATAGTCAAAATGAATAGTTCCTTTAGTCAATTAATCTCCATACCAAAAGAGGATCTGTTAGGAAAAGATTTTTCCATATTAACAACTAAGATAAACATGCTGCATACTCAGACAGAGGATGCATACCGCTATGTAGATTCGAAAGGACAAGTTTACTATATATTATGGGGAAAAAAGAAAATACTTCATAGTAATGGCGAAGTATACCAAATCTATTTTGGCATTGATGTAACAGAGCAGAAACGAAATGAACAGCTTCTTCTTTCCTCTGAGAAGCTTAAGGTTATTGGCGAAATGGCCGCAAGTGTAGCCCATGAAATACGCAATCCTTTAACAACGATAAGAGGCTTTATTCAACTCTTAAAAGAACAAAAAAATAATTCTGGCTACGAATCCATTCTTTTAGAAGAAATTGATCGTATTAATGATGTGCTAAAAGAATTACTTATTTTAGGAAAACCGGAAGCAACACAGGATGAAAAAAATGCTTCTGCACCTGTCCATTTATTAACGGAATTAAAAAACATTAAGCTTCTTTTCCAAGCATTAGCCATTGAACAAAACAAGGAAATTTATCTAGAAAACAGAGGAAAAAAGGTAGCATTGGTGCAAATGGAGAAATCTCACTTTAAACAAGTAATGATAAACTTTATAAAAAACAGCTTAGAAGCTATTTCAACTGAAAAAGGAAAAATTAAAATTATTTTAGATACAAAACAAGGGATTCATCGTATCAGAATATTGGATAACGGAAATGGAATAAGCAAAGAAAGGCTTGCACGTATAGGAGAGCCCTATTATACAAGCAAAGAAAAAGGCACAGGAATCGGCCTGACAATATGCTTTAAACTATTAAAAGAAAATAATGGAGAAGTATATGTAAAAAGCAAAGAAGGCTGGGGAACCTGTGTGACAATGACTTTACCGTCACAGTGACGCCCCGAATATTCTCGAAATTTGTCGAAAATGAATAAACTGCAAGTAGAATAATTTTCGACAAATTTCGGGTGGTCACTGTGACCACCCGAGAGGAGGTTTGTATGAAAAAAACATTAAAAAATCTATCCATATTTATGTGTATCTATATTGTCGCAGTTTTTTTTGAATATAGAAGAAGTTCTACTTTTGAATGGACAGAGAACTTTATACAAGCTATTTGTTATACAGCACTTTTTTTCTAAGTATGTGGTTTTTTCAACATAAAAATAAGCATACAAGCTAAAATTCTTAAATGGAGAATATTGATATTACAGTGTTTTCCTTGATAAATAAAGGTGCCGTCCATTCGAAAATCGATTTCTGACAGCACCTTTTAACCTTCTCCAAACTACTCTTAAACCTACACACACAACCTCCATGGCAATCATTAACGTAACACTAAATGTCATAATATCGAACTTTTAACGGCCGAAGCATACTATAATCTAAACAATTCGATACTCTTTTACACATTCATGCCCCAGGAAGGTTCAAAAATCCAAGATCCCTTTAAATTATCAACTTTAGACAAATTTCGGAACGATTCAGGGTATTACTGTAGACCAAAAAACAGCTATATGTTGCTTCATTACTCACTATCACCAAAAAAGAAGGAAAACCAAACCTACAGAAAGAATATATACCAAAAGAATAAAACGCTTTATGGATAGATACTAAAATAGCAGGAGGAGATTATGGGAAGATTAATTCATTTCGAAATTCATGTGGATGATATAGAACGTGCTAAGAAGTTTTATGGAGAGGTATTTGGATGGAAATTTGAAGATTGGAGCTCCTATGCTGGAATGCCTTATTTTGGAGCCGTGACTGGCGATGAAAAAGAACCTGGAATTAACGGAGCTTTGATGCAGCGTCAAAGTGCAGCTCCTGAAAAAAGCCAGTCTTTAAATGCATATGCTTGTACAATGGGAGTGGAGGATTACGATTCTGTTGAAGCTAAAATTCTTCATAATGGAGGAGTGGTTGCCTTGCCAAAACATGCTTTGCCTGGAATGGCGTGGCAGGGATATTTTGTTGATACGGAGGGAAATACTTTTGGAATTCATCAACCAGATGAAAATGCCAAATAAACCCCTTATGTAAGGGCAACAGTAGTGTTTTGTATATTATTACAAATAGTCAGGAATATTTTGGTTACAGGTACCATATCTATTAATTGAAAGAAAAATGACCAAAGAGGCTGATAGCTTCTCTGGTCATTTTTCTTTTCTCCTTTGGATGCATAGCAGAAAGGAAAAACCTTGTGCAAAACTCTTTCTTGTAAAAGGTTTAAAACTATGTTTTTCACAGCGCAATAGGAGCCGTAAATTTAAAAGTCTATTAAACTATCCATTCTCGACAAAATTCGAGTCGAATCGGGTCGTCACTGTTACCTATTTTATTCTGCTGGGAACAGTTCAGTTGATAAATATCTTTCGCCTGTATCTGGAAGTAAAACTACAATTGTTTTACCTGCATTTTCTGGTCGTTTAGCGATTTGCACAGCTGCAAACGCTGCTGCTCCTGATGAAATACCGACAATTAAACCTTCATTTCTTGCTAATTGCTTGGAAGTTTCAATTGCTTCCTCATTTGCCACTGTATAAATTTCATCCACTACAGATCGATTGAAATTATCTGGCACAAATCCAGGTCCAATCCCTTGAATTTTATGCGGAGCCTTTGAACCACCGGAAAGAACTGGAGAACTAGAAGGTTCAACTGCAATAACTTGCACCGAACTTTTTTTCGATTTTAACACTTCTCCTACTCCACTAATCGTTCCACCTGTTCCTACTCCACCAACAAAAATATCTACATCTCCATTTGTATCTTTCCAAATTTCTTCTGCTGTTGTTTTTTTATGAATTTCTGGGTTAGCTGGGTTTTTAAATTGTTGTGGGATAAATGAATTGGGAATTTCTGCAGCCAATTCTTCTGCCTTTTTAATAGCACCAGGCATACCATCTGCCGCTGGTGTTAAAACAAGCTCTGCCCCTAAAGCAATAAGTAATTTTCGACGTTCCACACTAAAGCTTTCAGGAAGAGTGATAATTAATTTGTAGCCTAAAGCCGCTGCTGCAAAAGCTAAGGCAATGCCAGTATTGCCACTTGTAGGTTCAATAATAACCGAGTCTTTATTAATTAATCCCTTTTCTTCTGCATCTTTAATTAAAGCAAGACCAATTCTATCTTTTACACTTCCAGCTGGATTAAAGTACTCTAATTTAGCAATAATCTTCGCTCCAACATTGTTTAATTCATTAAATTTCACAAGTTCTAATAAAGGAGTATTTCCAATCAGCTGAGTTAAGTTAGTTGCAACATTTTCTACTTTATTTACCATAATTTATTATCCCTCCAACAATTTAAATCCCGATTTACCGTATCGGATAAATAAACTTTACTACTCTTTAAGAAAAAATTCAAGTATGATTTTAGATTTTTTACTTTTTTCAGTTTTTTTTCGTCACAGTGACGCCCCGAATATTCTCTAAATTTGTCGAACCGCTACAGTTGGGGGGGTGTACTTGTGTACTTGTGTACTTGTGTACTTGTGTACTTGTGTACTTGTGTACTTGTGTACT
>JBDNRM010000006.1:33814-54190 GCA_047718615.1 Bacillus sp. (in: firmicutes)
TGTTAATTCTTTGTTAGTGACTTTTTCATTTAGCTTGAGCTTGGGAAAGGTTCCCTTGCCTAAATTGTGTATACGCAAAAAGATTCTGATTCAACCTCCATCAATATCTTCTGTTGGACAGTTATTGTTCCACTTTCTCTTTACTATAATCTAGTACACTATTCTTTTTCATAAACGGGGAGAGGTCATGCTCTAATCGTAATAAAAATAACTCTACACCACTCCAAAGATAAAATGCTGGCTGTTTACCAGTTTGCCTTCTATTGAATCAAGAAAAATCGGTTTAATAGAATATTCATAGAAAAAATAAAGAAGAAGTTTACCTTTTTAGATCAGAAGAACAAAGATATCAACGTCCCCCCTTCGATAAGACAAACCAGATACTAAAAAAAAGAAACACCATAAGTTCATACTTCTAACCTATTAATTTTCGACAACATTCGGGATATTTCGGGTGGTCACTGTGACCATATTCGAAAAATACCTTGACTTTCGACAAATCTCCCCTTATATTTGTAAGAATATCTGACAAAAACTTTATATTATGTTTTATTCTTATCCAGAGAGACGAAGGGACAGGCCCTATGATGTCTCGGCAACGGGTTTATTTACTTAATACCGTGCTAATTCCTGCAGATGCTTTTGCATTTGAAAGATGAGAATGAGGTAGTTTCGAATGAAGCCATCTTTTTCTTGTTGATAAGAAGAAGATGGCTTTTTTGCGCATTAAGCTTTTCTTACTAAGGAGGATTTACATTGATTGAATTTAAGCAGGTAGCCAAGACATTTAAGCTTGGCAACCGGGAAGTAGATGCGGTAAAGGATGTTTCCCTTTCTATAGAGCAAGGAGAGATTTTTGGAATTATCGGCTTTAGCGGTGCTGGAAAAAGTACACTGCTTCGGCTTGTGAATATGCTGGAAAATCCAACAAACGGCTCTGTACAGGTACAAGGAGTGGACCTTGCAACCCTTTCTGCTAAAGAGGTTCGCAAGCTACGCCGCAGAATAGGGATGATCTTTCAAAACTTTAATTTATTTTCATCACGGACAGTAGCGGGGAATGTAGCATATCCGTTAAAAATTGCCGGGGTGCCAAAAGCAGAGATAAAGGAAAGAGTAGCAGAGCTGCTTCAGTTTGTCGGTCTTTCAGATAAAGCCACTGATTATCCTGAACAGCTTTCAGGCGGGCAGAAGCAACGCGTTGGGATTGCCCGTGCTCTTGCCACTTCTCCTGATATTCTTATCTGTGACGAAGCGACATCCGCACTGGACCCTGATACAACAGCAGATATTCTTCGTCTTTTAAAAAAAGTAAACCAAGAATTAGGGATAACCATCCTTTTAATTACACATGAAATGAATGTCATTCAGGAAATTTGCGACCGAGTTGCCGTGATGGAGAATGGAGAAGTAATCGAAACAGGCTCTGTTTTTGACACCTTTACAAATCCTCAGCATGGAACCACGAGACGATTTATTCAATCTGTTCAGCAGGATCTTCCATCTGACTCTCTGCTTGCCGAGTGGAAGGAAAAAGGCGGCAACCATTTATATCGCGTTATTTTTAAAGGAGAAGTGGCGAGTGATCCAGTCCTTTCTCGTATTACAAAAAAATATGATGTCGATTTCAATATTGTTTATGGATCTGTGCGCGAGCTTCAAAAAAAGTTTTATGGGAATCTACTTGTTTCCTTTATAGGAAAACCAGAGGCAATAGAAGCAGTTATCCATGCATTAAAACAAACAGTAGCAATCGAGGAGGTGAATATTTAAATGAAGGTAGATTGGACAACTTTTTGGATGCGAATCGTAGAATCCACTGGTGAAACCATTCTTATGGTCATTATGACATTAGTTTTTGGTTCTATCTTAGGAATCACAATTGGTTTATTAATTTTTGTAACAAGAAAAGGAAATATATTGGAAAACAAACTGGTTTTTCAGCTATTAAATATTCTTATTAATATTATTCGCCCTATTCCATTTATTATCTTTCTAGTTGCAATTAGTCCACTGACTCGTACCATTGTTGGGACAACCATTGGGACCTGGGCTGCCATTTTTCCAATGACCATTGCCGCGTCTTTTGGAATTGCCCGCATTGTCGAAAATAACTTGGTCAGCATTGATCCCGGTGTGATTGAAGCAGCAAAAGCAATGGGAGCAAGCCCTTTTCAAATTATCTTTACGGTGTTAATACCAGAAGCATTAGGTCCTTTAATTTTAGGATTAACCTTTGTCACTATTAGTTTAATTGACTTTTCAGCGATGGCAGGAACCGTTGGCGGAGGCGGACTCGGTCATGTAGCGATGACATATGGATATCAGCGCTTTGATGGCAGTGTGATGATTGTGACCGTCGTGATTTTAATCATTCTTGTACAACTTGCCCAATGGCTTGGAAACACTCTATCAAGAAAAATCATGCGCCGCTAATCTGCTTTTTTCAAAGGAAATTAAGAGATTCATATATTTCACCTAAAAAATAAATACAAATATAACAGAAGAAGGAGTTTATAAAATGAAAAAAATTATTTCTATCTTTATCTTATTATTAAGTGTCTGGGCATTAGCAGCCTGCGGAAATTCAAATTCCGATGAAAACAAGACAACGAAAGTAAAAATCGGTGTTACTGGTACAGATGGAGACGTTTGGCCAACACTACAAAAAAAGGCGAAAAAAGAAGGCATTGAAATTGAACTTGTAGAGTTTTCTGACTATACGCTTCCTAACCAAGCATTAGCAAATAAGGAAATTGACCTTAACTCTTTTCAACATATTGCATTCCTTAGCCAATTTGCAAAAGAAAATAAAGCAGATTTAGTACCAATCGGCTCCACTCTTGTTGCTCCAATGGGAGTTTATTCAGAGAAATTAAAAGATATTAAGGATATTAAAAAAGGTGCTACTATCGCTATTCCTGATGATCCATCCAATCAGGCTCGTGCTTTAAAGCTTCTTGAATCAGCAGGATTAATCACATTATCAAAAGATTTCGGACTGTTTGGAGATCCTTCTAAAATTGTAGACAATCCAAAGAACTTAAAGATTCTTCCAGTTGTCGCTCAGCAAACACCTCGTGTGCTGCCTGATGTTGCTGCTTCCGTTATCAATAACGGCATTGCTGGTCAAGCTGGTTTTAATCCAGTAAAAGATCCTATTTTCTTAGAAGATGCAAACAATGATAGTGTATTGCCATATATAAATATTTTTGCATCTCGCAAAGAGGATCAAAACAACAAAACATATCAACGTATCATCGAATTGTATCATGAGGAAGATGTGAAAAAAGCAGTAGAAAAAGACACAAATGGCGGATCCATTGTGACAGATATACCAAAAGAAGAATTACTAAAACAATTTAAAGAGTTGTAAGGAGGACATGACCATGAGCAAGACATTATCTGGAATAGAACGAATAAAGGATTCAATAGAAAAGAAGAAAGAACTATATATTCAAACAAGCCAAGCTATTCATGCTAATCCAGAAATAGGAAACCAGGAATTTTTTGCAAGCAAGACCCATGTAGAGAATTTAACCAATGCTGGATTTAATGTAGAAACAGCCGTTGCTGGCCACGAAACTTCCTTTTATGCGGTAAAAGAGAGCGGTACTGCTGGTCCAACAATTGCTTTCCTTGCGGAATACGATGCCCTTCCTGGAATTGGTCATGCTTGTGGTCATAATATTATCGGCACAACAAGTGTAGCCGCTGGAATTGCTCTTGCCGAAACACTTGCTGAGACAGGCGGACGTGTTGTTGTGCTAGGTACTCCTGCCGAAGAAGGCGGTCCTAATGGAAGTGCAAAGGGCAGCTTTGTAAAACATGGCTATTTAAAGGATGTGGATGCGGCATTAATGATCCACCCTTCTGGCAAAACATCTTTAACAAGTGAAACACTTGCGGTAGATCCGCTTGACTTTCATTTTTACGGCAAAGCGGCCCATGCAGCCGGCTCTCCTGAAAAAGGAATTAACGCTTTGGATGCGGTTATTCAATTATTTGTTGGTATTAATGCCCTTCGACAGCAGCTTCCATCTGATATAAGAATTCATGGCATTATCACACATGGCGGAGATGCACCAAACATCATTCCAGATTATGCTTCCGCCCGCTTCTATCTTCGTGCGGATACATGGAAAAAAACAGAAGAAGTAGCAACAAAAGTCCGCGCTATCGCAGAAGCTGCCGCCCTTGCAACAGGTGCAACAGTGAAAATTGACCGCTTCCAAAATGAAGTAAAAGATTTTGTTCTAAACGCTGTTTTGGATGAAGTATTAAAAGAAGAATTAGAAGCTGTCGGAGAAAAAGTATCGTTGAAGAAAGCTACAGGCAAAGGTTCTACAGATGCTGGAAATATTAGCTATGAAGTGCCAACCGCCCATCCGCATATAAAAATCGGTCCAGATGATTTAATTGCCCATACAAATAAATTTAGAGAAGCCGCAAAATCTGCTGTTGGAGATGAGGCATTGCTAAAAGGCGCCAAAGCTCTTGCAGCAACAGGCTACAAGCTTTTAACAGACAGACCATTGCTAAACCGAGTCAAAGATGAATTCGAAAAAGCAAAAGCACAGAAACAACAAGCGTAAGTGGAAAAGACTCCCGGGGTGGGAGTCTTTTTTGCTTCGTCAAATATTCTCTAAATTTGTCGAAAATCATTAGAGTGCAAACGCAACAGCTGAATTGTAGCGCGTATTTGTTTCTTATTGAACTTTAGTACCCAAGTTCCCAAAAAATTTTGGTTTCATTCCCTCTTTAGATCAGAATCCACCATTGCTTGACAGCACTTCTCCCACTTGGTTCTATATCTCTTCATAATCATTTTCTAATCAGGAATGAGGAGCGGTTATGTTCTCTAAAAACAACCCAGATACTAAAAGAAGAAGCACAACAAGCTAAACTGTTATACTTCTAGCCTATAAATATTCGACAAAATTCGGGGCGTCACTGTGACCCAATATAGGAAAAAAAAGTTTACATGTGGATATAGGTAAAGGGGCATAGAAAAAATGCATGGTTTGTTATTGGACTAACGGAGAAGGAGCGTGGAATGTACAAATAATATACATAGAGTTTAAGGCTTCAAACTATCTGATCAAAGAAATGACCAAGATAATTCTTTATTCTATCAAAATCAAATATTCGTTATTAGTTATGATTAATTCTTTATAAAATAAAAAATTCAAGAAGGAAATGGCTTTGCTTTCAACCAATTATTTTTAAAGAATTCTTTATCTAAACAATATACTCCTGATGCATGTTCAATTAATTTCCTTGCGTTTTTAACTCCATCATTTTCAGTAGTTGCAATAAATACTTCTTTGTTTAACTTTTTAACCTCATCGACGGCTTTTATAAAATCAGAATCTCCACTGACTAATACGGCTTTATCATAACTATTTTTAAAACCATCTACTAACATATCGATTGCTAAATTGACATCTGTTCTTTTTTCTTTATTATCCCAGCCAATAGATTCCTCTGTTATTTCAATATGATTATATTGACTTAATTTGTTTAACAGTCCCCCCATGCTAGAGCCACCATAGATTTTTACTTTCTCTAATACTTCATCATCATTAATGAACGTTTTATGGATAGTAACAAAATCCAAGTACGCTCTATTACCTAAAAACTTATAAGAGTAGGCAAGAAAGTTATACATATCAATATAAATAGAAACTTTTTTCATTTTATTATCACCTCCAATTACATTATACCAAATAAAAAGATTGGTCGTCATTTTCATATATTGGAAGAAAATATGTTCTGATTGCTACTGGGGAAGCAATCTAGAGAAAAAGCATCCCCTTTTTTTGACACATTTCATGACTTTATTTCAGATCTATTCTTAATTTCATTCAATTGTGGAGCAAAAATTAAAAGGTTGATGCACATTATATTTTAATAATTTGTATCAACCTTTATTTTTATGATTAGTTAATATTTAGCTATTGATAATTTCTAACCACCAATTTTGGAGAGTACAGAGTGGGCTGCACGATTATGACGTCAAATTCACCTACATCTCTTCCAAAAAACAAAAGAATACTCCACCTAAAACTAGGGTAGCTTTTCACTCCAAATGAATTCCCTTAAATGAATATTCCACTAATTTTTCAACATATTCATCATCCAAACTTTCATTTATTACTAGTAATCGATAGAAAATTGGTCCGTAAATCAGATCAATACTTACCTCTAGATCAAGATCTTCCCTCAATTCCCCACGCTCAATCCCACGTTCCAAGAGATGCCTTGCCTCAAGCCGACGAGGATGAAAATATCTAGTCCGGTATGCTTCCGATAGTCCTGAATCAAATTGACCTTCACCAATCAGCTCCTTGATCCCTTTACCCTCTTTACTTACCAAAAACCGAGCTAGGTTAGTGGCATGAATAAGTATGTCATTAAATACCTTACCTGTATCTGGCATTGGTAGTCTTGCCGAAGCAGCTGATAAAAAGCCGTCCATAACAACGGCAGCTTTATTGGGCCACCATTTATAAATGGTAGCTTTACTAACCCCGGCACGCTCCGCAATTTTCTCAACCGTAACGTTTCCAAAGCCATATTCCAACAGCAAATCATATGAAGCAGATAGGATAGACTTTTGCGTTTCAACATTACGTGGACGTCCTCTTTTGTTATTCACACGAATCCTCCTCTTTAAAATAAAAACGATACGTTCATTATAATAAATATTTCCTTAAATGAAAAATATCTATTTACAAAACCGAACGTTCAGTATATTATTTAGATATTAATTAATAAACGATACGTTCAGTATTTAATTAATAATGGCTAATTTTAACCTATTTATCCTGGTCAATCACACAAAAATGAGGAGGATTACAATGCAAAAAACAAATCAAATGAACGAGGGAAAACGCATTTCACGCTGGATTATATTTCTATTAGCATCCGCATGCGGACTTATTGTGGCCAATCTTTATTACGCACAAACTCTAATAGGGCCTATCAGTGTCTCTACAGGTCTTTCTTCCGCAGCGGCGGGATTCATTGTCACCTTAACACAAATCGGTTATGTTGCAGGGTTATTGTTTATCGTACCGCTTAGTGACATTATGGAAAATCGGCGCCTCGTAACAGTATCACTAATTGTAGTAATATGTGCTTTGCTTACGGCAACATTCGCGTCAAATGCATTCATTTTCTTAACGGCATCCCTCTTTATTGGACTGGGATCTGTGGTAGCCCAAATATTAGTTCCCTTCGCTGCTCATTTAGCGTCTGAAGAGCAGCGGGGGCAAGTGGTTGGAACCGTAATGAGTGGACTCTTACTCGGAATTATGTTTGCTCGTCCTCTGGCAAGCTTAATTACTAGCATTTGGGGCTGGCAAACAATTTTTGCTTTATCAGCGATTGTTATCACTCTTTTATTAATTCTTTTATCCCGTATTCTTCCTGAGCGCAGACCAACACATTCGATAAACTATACTAAATTAATTTTCTCTTTAATATCTCTTTTAAAACAAACACCTATCCTACATCGACGAGCCATTTATCAAGCTTGTTTATTTGGAGCCTTTAGCCTATTTTGGACGGTAATTCCTTTGCACTTAACTAATGATTTTGGAATGTCCCAACAAGGAATCGCATTGTTTGCAATGGCAGGTGTAGGTGGCGCAATAGCAGCACCAATAGCTGGAAGACTTGCGGATAAAGGCTGGACCAGAATTTTGACTGGGCTGGCAATGATGATTGCCATCTTGTCTTTTTTACTAACCTATTTTTTTCAAAACAATTCATCAGCGGTTCTTGTATTGCTTATAATTGCCGCTATTACGCTAGATGCAGCCGTATCGGGAAACCTTGTGCTTGGGCAGCGTGCTATTTATTCATTAGGAAGTGAATCAAGAGGCAGACTAAATGGACTTTTCATGGCTATATTCTTCATTGGAGGAGCAATTGGCTCATCTTTGGGCGGGTGGTCTTATGCTTACGGCGGCTGGAGTTTAACCGCACTAATCGGAGTCGTTATGCCACTATTCGCTTTACTTTACTTTTTTACTGAAAAAAAATCTCCGTCACAGTGACGCCCCGAATATTATCTAAATTTGTCGAAAATCACTAGAATGCAAACGCAACAGCTGCATTATAGTGCGTGTTTGTTTTTGAGGATTGTTGCAGCTTTTTTATAAAGTGTTCATAAGCGTTAATTTCGTTTAATCCAATCGTATCACTCTCTTAAAATAATAATCTTATTATGCCATTTAAAGTTAACATTATTTAATTGCAGTATACTTCCCAGATAGAAGCTTTCTTGCAATTGTAGGGTGATTGAACTTAAACTAAAAGGGTAGTTTCACCTTTAAAAAGAGAAGCATGACGAGAAGAATTTTAACAAACAGAAGAACAACACACCTGCTATGGAGGGAAAAGATGAATATTCTTGTGACAGGATTTACTGGAAAAGTTGGCTTTGAAGTGGCCAAAGTTTTAAAAGAAAAAGAGATCCCCATGAAATGTGGGGTGAGAAATGTAGAGAAGGTTAAATTGAAGTATGGAGACGCTTATGAATTTGTTACGCTCGACTTTGCAGATCCAACCACATTTGAAAGTGCATTAAACCACATCGATAAAATATTTCTGATATATCCGCCAGGCGACATGATTAAGTTCGAAAGTTTTTTACATCAGGCAAAAGAAAAGGGCATCAAGCACATTGTCTATTTGTCCGTTAAAGATGTTCAATTCTTGCCGTTTATCCATCATTTCAAAAATGAAAAGCTGATTAAAAAGCTTGGCGTTCCTTATACCTTTATTCGTGCCGGATATTTCATGCAAAATCTAAATGATTTTCTTGGGGAAGAAATAAAAGAAAGACAGCGAATCTTTGTACCTGCCGGGAAAGGAAAGACCAGTTTTGTGGATACAAGGGACATTGCCGAAGTGGCCTCGATAGCTTTACAAGATACTGAAAAACACCAAAATAAGAAATATGTGATCACAGGTGATGAGGCGTTTGACTTTCACAAGGTTGCAGACATTATGACCGAGGTGCTGTGCGTTAACATTCAGTACACCAATCCTTCCGTTAAAGAATTTAAAGAATTTATGCTCCATAAAGGGGTAAATAAAGAATTCGTTAATGTGGTTATAGGTATTCATTTCCCAACAAAACTGGGATTAGCTAAAGGGATTACACATGATTATGAAAATATTACAAATAAGAAGCCAACTAAAATTACCACCTATATTAAGGATTATTTTTCGTCGTCACAGTGACGCCCCGAATATTATCTAAATTTGTCGAAAATCACTAGAGTGCAAGCGCAACACTGCATTGTGTTGCGTGTTTGTTTCTTTTTGAACTTTAGTACCCAAGTTCCCAATAGATTTGGGTTTTGTTCTCTCGTTAGATCAGAATTTACCATGGTTCAGGGCGTCACTGTGACCTATGATCTTTGAATATTGACTTTTCATTAACTGCTCGTTATAATGTCAGTACATAGAAATTCTAGGTTATGATATTCAATATTTGACCATGAACTGATGATAGCCAATTGGAAGAAAAAACAGATGCGTTCCTACAAATCAAAGAAGGTCTCATACTTTCCAATCATAGCGTTCAATTATGTTTTCAGCCTATACTTACCAATCGTTTTATTCGTTTTTGCATCATTACAACATGCTTATTTTATCCGATTAGCCGGTTAGCCTACCACTGGGGTGTCATTCAGAGAATTTGATCTTTGAAAGCTTATTAGTATAAGCTTTCTAATTTTTAAGCCTATACATAGTAATTCTATATATATATTAATTGGAGGTTTTTAGTCGGTTTAATAGTTGCCAGATTTTCAGCTGAGAAATTAGAATTTGTTTTTGTTGTGCCCCCATACTATTCCAATCCAGTTAGGCAGCACGCCCCCATCTCAATATTCAAAAAATTGGAGGAATAGAGGTGGGGAGAAACTAGCCCGTAAACCTTCAATCAGGGCTGGCTTTCCTACAGTGTATGAGAAAAAACTCCCATTGCAGGAAAGGGTTTAAAATAGATGCATCACCGCACTTTTTATTAGATGTATGGTAAACCTACGAGAGCAAAAATAAAAAAACAGACACATCTATCCAAATCAAAGGAGCTAATAATATGACGTCAATCTTACTTTTCTTTCCCATTTTGGGCATTCTTTTTGGCCCCGCTATGGCTAAGTACCTTTATCATAAGCCATGGATCAAGCTTCCGCATAACATCATACAATCTGTATGGCTTTCTGGATTATGTCTCTTTGTCTTAAATACTATCATTTTTTTCATCACATGCTTAATCTCGGCTGGGGCTATTACGTTAGCTAGTAAACTCAATGTCTATACTTGGTCTCCCGCACTCATTCTTATTGCCATTTGCAGTCCATTTGTCAGCGTGGTCGTCTGGCTGCTCTTTAAATACCAGCTGCGTCATCAGAGCCGAAACAAACGCTTTGCTGCAGCCTTTATTGGGCAATCTTTTTATCTATGCCTAGGCGTTGGGATTATACTATTATCCCTTCTCATCCCCTCTCAGAACGATGATTCTGGCATGAATTTCGCCGGCTTTATCATAGGAATAGCAGTGAGTATTTGTGCGATTGTTATCGGACTATCTGTTATATGTAGCAAAATACCGCATGGGCTTGATAAGGCTTAACCGCAAGCTACTTATATTATATGACGGATGGGTTTTTCGCTAAGCCCATCCGGAATTATGTGCCGCACTTTATAAAAAGGCATAATCAAACGATCCCTCTAAAAAAGACAAACCATATTAAAATCTGCATTCATTGCATTAGGCTTTTCCAATCTTAAATCCATTATGCCTGTCCCCCAACGAATTAAAGTATCACCGAAGGGGGGCTGGCTGGCCAGAATGATAAAGTTAAAAAGATTACTGATAATCAGCAATCCTTCCTCCTATTTATTGTGGTTTTGGTGCTTTAAGCTTTTCTTTTTCCCCTAATTCAGCAGAAAACTCCTCATCCACCTGCTCTGGTGCTATTTTCAAGTTTTTAGGTGTTTGTGGCAAAGAGCCTTTATTACCAGCTGCTTTTTGATTATTTGCTCTACCCATTTTCTATTCCCTCCTTTCTCTCTGTTATCATCTATAGTATGGCTAAAATGCTGAATAATATTTTCTCCCAGCTTTAAAAATATAAAAAGTTAGCACGAAAAGAAAGTTAATTTTTTACGTCTATTTCAACTAATTTTATCTTTAGATTTATACTTATTTACCAGAAATGTATTCATTTTCCAATGTATTAGCAGGACAATATCGCCTTCATTGTCTTAATGCACATTATTAGACATAATCTCATAAGTTATGGATAAAGGAGTGAAGTTGCTAATGCATCATTCTCAGCATTCTAATCACAATCAAACTTTACCACCCGGCCAATACATGTATTCCAAACAGTTTCCAGAAACAATGAAACAGTTATCTCCCATATATACAGTTCCTGCAGAACCAGTATTTCTTGATCATTTATTAATGAATATAGGTAAAACCGTTCAAATTAAAACAAGAGATGAATCGTTAGAAGGACTGCTAACAGGTGTGGCTATTGATCACCTGCAACTTACTGTTGGAAATCTAAATTATCATATTCGTCTTCAACAAATAATCTACTTCATCGGGAAACCTTCATTTCTTTGATGAAGTCTTTTTTATGCTATTATTGTCAAACTATATAAAAGAATGCCCACTATTTCTACATAAAACATTCTAAGCTAATCGACAAAATCCGAGCTATTTCGGGTCGTCACTGTGACCGTAATACCACGCTCCCTTCTTCCATCCTTTTACTGCTGATGGTGTCACCTTTTCCTTCTCGGCAATCTCTTTTACCGTCATTTGTTGAATCATCGTGTAAATAACCCATTTTGTTTGGCATTCGGTTAATGGTTTGCACAACTGCCTAATGCTATATTCTTCTTCTGAATAGAGGCTTGGGCTTTCAACCATCAACCAAAATTCTTCTTCTGGATGAATATATCGCGCTTCTTCTTTTGATTGTTTCTTCAATTCATCCACAAACCTTCCCCACATATGTCGGTAGAGGTAGCTGCTATATTTACCTTTCTCCGGCTGAAAAGTATGACTTGCTTCCCAAATGCTAATCAATCCAATTTGAAAAAATTCTCCTTTATTTTTGAAAATCGACAATTTCTTGATCATATGCTGAATCATTGGTGTATATTGTTCCACTAACTCTTCAAAACTAGCAGGCTTCATTGTTTTATCCTTGTAGAAAAGCGCTTTTCTTGTTATTCCTAGGTACCCTCAATGTACGGGAAAAAGAGCGAACCAGCGAAAGCCGAAACAGCTAGTTTAAAGGATAACTAAGCAAAAAACAGTCCAAATCGACCGCTAAAGAGAAACCTGATTAGAGGAAAATGAAAAAATAGCAGATATTCATCAAAAATAGAAAAAAAGACCCCTTTTTTAAGGCGCCTTCATTTTAACCAGTTATTATTCTTCTATTAAAGACAACAGATACTGCCCCATATTAAAGTACTACTCTAACATAGGATAGGCGCAGAAATTTAGATTCTTCTAGGCCATTAAACTTCGACAAATTTCAATCTATTTCGGGTCGTCACTGTGACCGACTGCCAAATGAACTGGCATTTCTATACCTAAGTTTCCACGTAATGTGTTACTTTCATATTCAGTACGATAAATCCCTCTAGATTGCAGTTCAGGAATTACATTGGTAACAAAGTCAGATAGAGAATCTGGTAAAAGCGCAGGCATGATATTAAATCCATCAGCAGCACCTTCGTTTACCCAATCCTCCATCTTGTCAGCAATTTGAGATGGAGTTCCAATGGCTATATGATGTCCGCGTGAACCTGCAACCCATTGATAAGTCTGACGTAATGTCCAACTTTCTTCTTTAGCTTTCTTTAAAATCATTTCGTGTTTGCTCTGGATACCATTATAGTGATCTGGAAGTTTGATATCTGTAAATGGCGTATCCAATGGAATGCCTTCAAAGTCTATGTCCCCAAAGTACCTGCCCAAAATGGCAAGTCCAGCTTTAGGAATGATTAACTCTTGCAATGCTTCATATCTTTCTTGTGCTTCTGCTTCGGTCGCTCCTACAATAGGCATAAATCCAGGCATAATACTTAAATTGCTTTTCAGTCGGTTAAAAAATTTCATTTGACCTTTTAAGTCATTGTAAAAGGTAATTGCATCGTCTTTATTTGCTTGGGCAGTAAAGACAATTTCTGCATATTTAGCGGCAAATCGCTGTCCATCACCAGAAGACCCTGCTTGTACAATTACTGGATGCCCTTGTGGAGATCTTGACACATTTAGCGGTCCTCTGACAGAGAAAAATTCACCGTGATGGTTGATTTGATGGAACTTGTTTTTATCAATAAACTGCCCAGATTTTTTGTTAATCAATAAAGTGTCTTCTTCCCAAGAATTCCATAATTTTTTGGTAACTTCAATAAATTCCGTTGCTCTTCTATAGCGAGCACTGTGTTCTAAATGCTCAGTTTTATTAAAATTTTCAGCAGTGGAAGCTAGAGAGGTTGTCACAACATTCCAACCAGCACGCCCTGCACTTATATGGTCCAACGAAGCAAACTTCCTCGCAACATGAAAGGGTTCTTCATATGTAGTTGATGCGGTTGCAACTAAGCCTATCTGGTTTGTAACTGACGCAAGATAGGATAGCAATGTCATTGGCTCAAATCTAGTTAGAATATTAGGATGTGAATTTTCATCGACTGATAAGCTATCTGCCAAGAATAATAAGTCGAATAATCCTTTTTCAGCAGTCTGTGCTATTTCTTTCATATAGGATAGATTCATAGATGCATTCGATATAGCATTTGGATGTCTCCATGAAGCAACGTGATGGCCAGTTCCAGCTAGAAACAAACCTAATTTCACCTTTTTTTGTTGATCTTTCATATTGAATTTCCTCCTTTGCTTTTAAAACCTTTTTGAGTAAATTAAGAAAATCGCAAGCCCCTTGTTAAGCCCCGAAGAAAATGTTCCCCTGACTCCTCAAAAAGTGTTTTTACTTTTTGAGACAGGAGACAATAGTCACAGGGGCTAGGTGCTGGCCGTTTAAACACTCGTAAACGAAAAAAATCGACTAAAATAATTGATTCTCATCCTGCGAAACTTATGTCTTCGCCCGGCACTTGTACATTCTATACGGCGAAGCTAGACAGACTCCACATTTTGAAAGTTTTATACTTGCTTATCTTAGAACAAAAAAAATAAAATCTTCCTTCATATACAGAAGAAAGATCATAACTATGAGAAGAAGAATGATACACTAAAAAATGCAAAATTTCTAGATAAGTACCAAAACAACTTCCATCCAGCATCAATAATTCGGAAATATAGTGCTTTGCATACTGTTAAAAACAGTTAGAATTATTTCTTATTCAATACATTCACTGCTAGATTAGCAAAATATTCAGATGCAACTTTTATTGCTTCCTCTTTTAAATCAAATTCTGGATGATGCCATTCTTGAGATCCATCTACCCCCATCCAAACAAAAAATCCAGGAATATAAGTTTGATAAAACGCAAAGTCTTCTCCACCTGCACTTGGCACAGCATCGACAACATTATAGCCAGCTTCTACAGCAGTCACTCGAGCGATTTCTTCCAATTCAGGATGATTATTTACTACTGGTAAATAATCATCCCAAATAAACTCAACAGAACCGCCATTTCCTTGAGCAATAGACTCAGCTAAGTTTTTCATTAATCCTGGAATTACTTCTCGTGCTTCAGGCTGGAGTGTCCGAACTGTTCCTTCAAGAATAACAGCGTTGGGAATTACATTCCATGTGTTTCCCCCATGGATACTGGTAATACTAATAACAGCATTATCAAACAAATTTATTCTTCTGGCAATAATGGTCTGTACAGACGTTACATACTGACTAGCAATAACAATAGGATCAATTGCATTATGAGGGATACCCGCATGCCCACCTACACCATTGAATTTAATTTTAAATTTATCTACACTTGCCATTAATCCTCCTGATTTTACTCCAATGGTACCAACTGGCAAATCAGGTTTATTATGCATACCAAAAATAGAAGAAACGCCTTCTAATGCCCCTTTTTCTACTGCTATCTTCGCACCTTGAGCCACTTCCTCTGCTGCTTGGAAAATAAATCTAACTGTTCCGTGTAATTTATCTTTTTGCTCATATAAGAGGATCGCCGCTCCTAATATGGAAACAGTATGGAAATCATGGCCACATGCATGCATTTTCCCATCCATTTTCGATTTAAACGGTACCGTTGTTTCTTCTTTTATTGGTAAGGCATCAATGTCTGACCGAATTGCTATAGTTGGTCCCTCAAAAGCTCCTTTAATTTCAGCAACAACACCTGTTTCTAAATCAAGAGGAAGAATCGCAATATTATGTTCTATCAACCACTTTTTAATATGAGCAGTTGTATTAAATTCCTCAAAAGCTAGTTCTGGGTTTTCATGTAAATATCTTCTTTTTCCAATTAAATCCTTTAGTAGTTCATGGGACATTTTCATGATTGTTATTCATCTCTTTCCAGTGTTTTTAAAAATTGTTTCGTTCTTGGATTTTTCGGATTATGAAATAATTCCTTTGGATCATTCTCCTCGACAATATTTCCGTCTGCCATGAAGATGACTCGGTTTGCTACTTCTTCAGCAAATTTCATTTCATGTGTGACGATAATCATTGTAGTATTTTGCTTTGCAATCTCTTTTATAACTTGAAGTACTTCAGAAACCCATTCTGGATCAAGTGCAGATGTTGGTTCATCAAAGAGAATTGCATGTGGGTTTACAGCAAGCGCCCGAGCAATCCCGACACGCTGTTGCTGTCCGCCAGACAAAGTAGACGGATATTGATGAAATTTATCCTCAAGTCCAACCTTAATTAACAACTCTTTTCCAATTTTCTCTGCCTCGTGCTTATCCATTTTCTTAGCAACAATTAATGCTTCTGTAACGTTTTGCAAAGCCATTTTATTTTTGAACAGATTATAGTTTTGGAAGACCATTGCTGTTTCCTGTCGCAAATTATGGACATCTTTTCTTCCCATTTTTGCTACATCTACGCTTGTCTCTCCAATATGGATAATGCCTTCATCTGGTACTTCTAATAAATTTAAGCAGCGTAATAATGTTGATTTACCTGAACCAGATGGTCCAATAATAGCCAACACATCACCACGATCGACGTGTAAATCAACACCATTTAAAACGGTATTTTTACCGAAGCTCTTTTTCAAATTTTTCACAGATATCATAGTAAGACTCCTTTAACTGATATACGGTTTTTCCATTCGCTTTTCAATTACTTGTTGGATTAAAGTAACTATTATAATCAGAATCCAATAAAGCAATGCCAATGCTAAGTATGTTTCAAAAAATTTCAAGGAACTTGCTGCTAAAATTTTTCCTTGTGCAAATAATTCTACTATACCTAATGTAAAAGCTAGGGAAGTCTCTTTAATTAGACCAATAAAAACATTACTGCTCGCTGGAATTGCATTACGAATTGCTTGAGGTATAACGATTTTGCGCAAAGCTTGTGCTTTTGTCATTCCAACAGATAAACAAGCCTCTACTTGTCCTTTTTCCACAGAGTTCAATGCTGCTCGGAAGATTTCCGCTAAAAACGCCGACTGTTTTAAGCTGAGCCCCAAAATAGCTGCCGTAACTGCGGTCATTCCCGTTAATGCAGGAAAAATCTGTGGTAAACCGTAATAGATTAAAAACAACTGCACTAACGTTGGAATAGCCCGAAAAAAAGAAATATAAATAGTTGCAATCTGCTTTAAAACAGGGATATTCGACCTTGTAATTAAGGCAAGAACTAATCCGCCAATGACGGAAAAAAACATAGAGATGACAGCAAGAAATAAGGTGTATGGAATTAATTTCAAAAGTGCCGGGAAAATTTCTACAAAATAACCAAAATCAAGTTCAAGATTCATTTTGTTCCTCCAAATTATTCCTTAACCGTGATGTCTTCACCAGAAAAATATTTCTTAGATAATTCTGTTAAAGTTCCATCCTCACGTAACTTCTCGATTTCAGCGTTAAATGCTTCAGATAATTTCTCGCCTTCTTCATTTTTTGCGAAAGGAAAAGAAACATCTTCATAAACAAATGGCTCACCAACAAATTTCAATGGAAGATCACCTTTTTCAATCTCAGCAATTAAAGATGATTTTGCGTTAACATAGCCATCGACACGCTTGTTTATTGCGTCATTCATTGCTCCATCACGAGTTTCGTATGTTTTTGCGATAATTTCAGGATTGAAATTTTGTAAATTTACAACATTATTAGAACCTAGAACTCCAGAAACAGTTTTCCCCTTTAAATCATCTAAACTATCATAATCATTGTCTTTATTAGTAACAATGGTAACCCCTGCATAAGCATATGGCTCAGAGAAATTATATTTTTCTTTTCTTTCTTTCGTTACAGCAACAAAGTTTGCAATAGTTTCAATTTTTCCTGTTTCTAATTGACCCATTAAACCTGCAAAATCAGTTTTAACCCATTTTACGTCATAGCCTAAATTTGCAGCAATTTTTTCAAAAACTTCTACATCATACCCAACCAATTTACCATCTTTTTCATAACCGTTCGGATAACTTTGTGCCGTTGATCCTACACGAAGAACTTTCTTTTTACTGTTTCCTGATTCTTCATTTGCATTCCCGCATGCTGCTAATAAAAGCATAACTGCCATAGTAATAATTAAGAGTAATTTCTTCTTCATGATGTTTTCCTACCTTTTCTTATATGATTTTGATAATAATAGTTTTTCTAAATATATTGTTATATGTCCTTTACCTAAATCAGACTCTCCAACCTTTTTATAACCACGATTTAGGTACATTTCCGCAAGCCAAGGATGTTCTTTTGCTGTACCCAATGATACGGAAGGACAATGAAGCGTGTCTCGCAAGTAATCATTTTCGATAAAATCTAATAATTTTGATGCATAACCTTTTCTCTTATATTCAGGAGCAACAGCAACCCACCAAATATGCGGAATTTCATAAGGTCCATGCTGACTGCTCCATGGCATTCGGATAGAAGCAGTCGCTACCATCTCGTCTCCATCCTTCATATAAAAACAAATATTTTCATTCACATTTTTTTCTACTAGCTTCTCGTCAGCAGTGGCTGCTGCAAAATTAATCCCAAGCTCACGGATCGATGCATAACCACGTAAAGATAAATCAAGTAATTCTTTAATATCTTTATTAGTAGCTTGATGAAAGGACAAGTTACTCATTTAATAACCCTCCATTCTTAATGGATTGAATTACCTCATTTACCTTTTGACTTGCAAGACCTGTATACTGGCTAGGATCTAGTAACTCATTAATTTCTTCCTTAGACAGTACAGAAGCCACTTTTTCATTTGCCATTAGAAGCTCTTTAAATGAAGCTTTTTGTTCGACTGACTCCATAGCAATTTTATAAACAAGGGAATGTGCTGTTTGTTTTCCCAACTTTTCAGATAACGCGAACATTACACGTTCTGATAAAATAAGACCACCTTGCATTTCCAAGTTTTTCATCATATTTATAGGTTTTACTACCAGTCCTTGTAATACAGTTATCGTACTTTTTAGCTGAGAAGAAAGATATAAGCAAATTTCCGGCAAAGCAATCCATTCACTTCTCCAGCTCATTGCATCTCGCTCATGTTCCATCACTAATGATTCATGGAGAAGTGCAACACTATGCAGAATAGGCTTCGTTAAACTTGCGATTCCTTCAAAAATAGCTGGATTGCGTTTATGAGGCATCGTTGTCGATCCCACATTCCCAGTTTTAAATGGTTCTTCTACTTCATCAATTTCTGAACGCATTAAATTATAGAATTCATTCCCCAGTTTCCCAAGAGAACCACTTATCAAACCAAGTATAGAACCATATTCAGAAAGCCGATCACGAGAAGAATGCCAACAAATAGTCGGAGTGTCCAATTCCAGAAGTTCTAGTGCTCTTTTTTCTACGTTAGGACCACTATTTCCTAATGCAGCATAAGTACCGACTCCTCCAGCAAGTACTCCAGTAAAAACTCTCGTTTCAACAGCATGTAACCTTTCTAAATGACGTTCAAACTCACTTAATACTACGGCAATCTTAAAGCCAAAAGTCGTTGGTAACCCTTGCATTCCATGCGTTCTTCCAGGCATTGGTGTTTCTTTATATTTAGAGGCTAGTCCAATTAAAAGATTCGCTACTGTCTTAACATCCCGCTTAAGTATATTATTTGCTTCTTTTAACTGGAGAATCATACCAGTATCAGTTACATCCTGAGTAGTTATTCCATAATGAACAAATTCTCCATACTCTCCAGAAAGTAATTGCAAATGATTAACAGTTGCCATTAATGAATGTTTTAATTTCGCAGCCTCTTCTGCTATTTTATCAATTTCGAAATTTTCTATTTTAGCAGCGTTTTTAATCACACTTCCCGCTTTTTCTGGAATAATTCCGAGTTCACTTTCTGCCAATGCTAATGCAGCTTCAACATCAAGAATCTTCTGTAATCTATTCTCATCATTCCATACAGTTCGCATTTCCGCTGTACTAAAGTTATTTTGCAACATTCTTAAATCTAAAACATGTGAACCCATCTTGTTTACACTCCTAAGTTGACATCTAGAATATTCTTGTAAAGCTTTTCGAACATCCCAACCGCACTATTCCTACGTTTATAGTAAGAATTATATCATAGTGTTTTTAACATGCAACAATTATTTCAAAAATTGAGAATGTACAAACAATATAACTATTTAGAATAGAATCTTTTTAGTACAGAAATAAATGGACGAATTTTCAAAATAAAACAGGCATGTTTTGGTTTCCGATTATAAGTTGGCCGTCTATTGATTTCTTGTTCCAATGATTAACTAACTAGTTATTTTGATCTATTTCAATTTCAGATCATCATTGTGAGTTAAAGTGAAAGAGGAACAACTCCAGTACAGCAAATAGGGAAAGAAAGTTACATGTGGGATATGAATAAAGGGGCAAAGAAAAATACAAGTTTTTTTATTGGACTGACTAACGGAGAAGGAAAGTTAAATGTACAGCCTTACATGGAGTTACCAAGACTGCATACTATCTGATTAATTATGAAAAAGAATCAAAATAGATATTCATTAGTTACGATTCTTATAGAAACGAAGCGAATCAAAATCAAACTTGGTTAGCTGTTTTCTAAATTGAATGTTAATTTTTATAGTAGCATTTGTAGAAATACACCGTCTCCTTATAAAACAAAAGATTTAAGAAGGAAATGGCTTTGCTTTCAACCAATTATTTTTAAAGAATTCTTTATCTAA
>JBDNRM010000007.1:0-50413 GCA_047718615.1 Bacillus sp. (in: firmicutes)
ATTTGGCGAGTGTTAGGTGGAATTATCTCGAAAAACTTTTACTCTTCAGAGCTGGTTTCTAACGAAGCACTTACTTGGTTTTCCGTTGTTAAAACGCCTATCAGGTGAGTTAAGTCACCTTCTTCTTTTAAGAAATTAGCGTCAGCTTCATAAGAAGCATTAACGATTTCATAAGGTTCCATATTTTGAAGAGAATGCATCTCTTCTTTTTGTGCATTCGTTATACTTTTTGCAAGCTTCACAATTTCGTTATTGACCCCTTCAAATTGTATAGGAACACGTTTGCTTACACCAACTAAGTTAAACGCTGGTTTAGTTTCTATTCTAAATTCCATCGTAATTCCTCCTTTGACAGTTATGGAAAAGGAAAGTTTGGGAAACGATTTGCTAATGCCCTTTTTGATGACATCAGATGGTAAAAACCCACTCCATTTTTTAAATGCTCGGGTAAATCCATCCAGTGATTGGTAACCATATTTAAAAGCAACATCGGTAACTTTCTCTCCATGTAATAAATCCATATTTGCTTCCGATAATTTCCTAATTTTAATATATTCACTAAGCGTTATTCCTGAAAGATAATAAAAAATTTTTCTGAAATGGTAATCAGAAACACCTGCATATTCAGAAATTATTTTCAGAGATAAATCATCGGTTAAATGTTCTTCAATATAGTCAATGACATCATTTAATTCTTTTAACATAGGATTCCCTCCTTTCTATATCTGTATCTTATCAAAGCTATTTTATCGCTACTCGACTTTTTTTACATAAAAAGTATCGAATGGTAAAATAAATGTTCGTTGTAGTCTATCTAGATTCTTCCTAATGCAGAAAATGAAGCTTGGAGAATGAGGTGATCACTAGATTGCTAGAAAAATATAAACAAATTCCATTTGTTAAGTGGACAGCATTCTACTTGGGAGGGAGCCATCTATTATGCTTCTAATGTATTATCAAAAGCGATATATTCCATTTTCAACAGATATAAGAAGACCATCTTGGATATTCGGATTTTTCAAAGGGGTGGCTGTGGCAAAAGGTAGGAATGAGGAATGCTATAATATACTATATATCTTATTACCATTTAGGAAAAGAGGTTTCATTGTGCCAAAAATACTGATTGTAGAAGATGATCATGCAATTAATCAATTAATCTTTATGAACTTAGAATTAGTTGGGTATGAGTGTAAGCAAGCATTTGATGGAAACGAAGCGCTTAGCATTTTGAATCATTGGAAGCCTGACTTAATTTTACTTGATGTAATGATCCCTTATATAGATGGATTTTCTTTAATGGAACAAAAAAAATTTACTCACATACCGGTTATTTTTGTCACTGCAAAAGATAATGTGTCCCATAGAGTAAAAGGTCTAAAACTCGGTGCAGATGATTATATTGTAAAACCATTTGAATCCATTGAGCTAATTGCTAGGGTTGAAGCTGTGTTACGTCGTTCTCAACCTGCTAAAAGAAAATATATTATCGGAAATGCCCTAATTAATTTGGATCAACATATTGTGATCGTTAATAATGAACCAGTAAGCTTGACTAACCAGGAATTTGTTCTCTTGGAAGTACTTATTAATAATTGTAATTTAGCTTTATCAAGGGAACAATTGCTTAACTTGGCTTGGGGGCATGATTATTTCGGGGATGCTAGAACTGTTGATGTACATATTACGAAATTGCGAAAAAAGTTACAATTAGAAGACTACATCCAAACTGTTTATAAGTTCGGATATCGACTGGAGATTCAAACATGAAGTTTTGGCAAAAAATATTTTTAAGTACTCTGATTATTTTTATTGTTTTATTTGATGTTGCAGCTTTTGTCCTTGTTTCATCCTCTTACCATTTCAATCTACAGAGAGAAGAGGAGAATAGTATTCGGGAACAATCGGTTATTTTAGTTTCGATTGAAAACAGCATTAATAGCACCAGCCCATTATATCCAACGATTTCTTATGATAAAGAACGCCTTGACTCTATTGTTAAACCACTAGCAAACTATTATGAAAATCAACAGGTTTACCTGGCGTTATACAAGGTTAATACGAAAATTTATTCTAACGCTCCAACCTTTGATGCTAACCTATTAAATCATCTGGATAAAACAAAGCGAACGATACAAACCAAAAAAATTGGAAATCAACGATATTTATTTGTCGCTTCACCGTTATCATCCAACCCTGATTTAACATTTATTTATGTTCGTGATATTAGTCAACTAGATTCCTTTCTCTCTTCAATGATTCATGTGTTTGTAATGGTAAGTATCCTCGTATGTATGCTATTGGGGATTTCTATCTTTCTACTTTTGAAACACTTAACAAATCCTCTCCATAAATTAAATGCCATTACAAGTGAGATAGCAAATGGAGCCTATCACAAAAGAGTTCATATTAATCAGAAGGACGAGCTAGGTGAACTAGGTGACACCTTTAATCTCATGGCTAATTCTGTAGAGGATAAAGTAAAACAATTAACACATGCCTCTGAAAATAAACAGCAGTTTATTGATAATCTCTCCCATGAAATGAAGACACCACTTACTTCTATTTTGGGGTATGCTGACTATCTCCAAAAGGCTAAGTTTACCGAGGAGCAGCGAATTATCGCAACCCAGCATCTTAAGGAAGCGGCAGGAAGACTACAAAATTTATCTATTAAACTGCTTGATCTAACGAAAATGCGTGACAAAAAGAAAGAGTTTGAGGAGATTAACACAGAAACCCTCTTTAACTCCTTACAAGCCTTTATGACGCCAATTTTGAAAAAGAAAAATATTCACTTAGAAACACAGGCAATCGTAAAAACCTTGGTGGGGGATGAAACATTATTGCTGTCCCTTCTTATTAATTTAGTAGAAAATTCCGTAAGAGCATCTAGTGAAAACGGTAAAATAAAGGTAAATACATATGTTAATGAAAAGAACCAGCCAATTTTAGAAGTAATAGATAACGGTATTGGTTTAGATAAAAAAGAAATCGGAAAAATAACCGAACCATTTTACCGAGTCGATCAATCTCGTTCTCGTCAATTTGGAGGATTCGGACTAGGTTTAAGTATCGTTGCCAAAATTGCCAAATATCATGATGCAAAATTAGAAATTCACTCTCAACAAGGGATAACCACACGAATTATTTTTAACAACTCGATAACAACTTCCTAGCAAGCCTGAAATATTGTCTCTGTATTCTATTTCATATAAGGGATACTACATACCAATTATAAGAGGAGAGGTTCCTATGAAAAATAAAAAATATATAGTTGGCGGTACTGTCACTGGATTGGCTTTTGGAGCTGTACTTTTGTTCAACAGTTTCGTTTTCCCTTCTGTGCTGGCTGCTAGCCCAGGAAATTCCGAGATTAAAACAGTACCAGCTACAACCATTGAACAAGATCAATTAATAGAGCCTGTAACAGATCCAACAAGTGATATGGCTCATTTAGGAATAAAGAATGGTGTTCAAGAAAAAACAGCATTAAAAATAGCCATCCATGCATTCAAAGGAATAAAAGATGTCAGTAACCTGCCGTATTCTATCCACATTGCAGATGATTACTCACCGGTAGATCCAATTAAGTGGAATATTGTATTTTACGATGATAATGATGGGTATAACGCTGACATTAACCCTTATACTGGTGAAGTTATTACGCTTGAAAGTTTTTCTGGTGTTAAAGCAAAGCTCTCAGAAGACGTGGAAATAGCAAAAAAACAAAAACAAGAACTACACGACAAATATTATAAACTAATCTATTCCATTTACAATAAATAAACTAGGAAAGTATCCCTTATATAATGATAAAAAGTATTCTCGTCAAAATAGTAATTGGCAAGAATACTTTTTTATCATCTAGGAAGTGATAAACGAAATGGGAAGGTGGATAACTTGACGGTTGATAAGAAGATGCCAGCCCTAATTGAGGACGGGGCTATACATATATAAAAGAACGCTTTGATTGACATCAACTAGAAAGGCTATGATTAATTTGTTAAAATCATCATAGGTAGAATAGAATTTTTATCAAAAGAGAATAAACATGACAGTTAAAGTTAAATTAGAAGATATAATAAATAGACGCGTTGGATTTTGGTAGCGAAGAATGGCTGACATTGATCGATACACGAACGGGTGAAGTGGTACATATACCTTTAGAAGATATGAGAGCGGCTGTTGAAGTAACAATGGTGGTTATTAGGATTTCTAATTGAATGACGCACCGTTAATAAACTCGACTTTATTAAGAGGATCTTTTAAAGTAAGTCCATAAGCAGATAAGCGATAATAATTAATTCTTTGTAATGTTTTTTCGGCATTTTCAGAATTATCTATATGCAAATTTCTTCTTTTATATAACTCTACTTGTTCTTGGAACGTAGTAGGAGGTTTTATATTAGGTTTGTTATTTTCAGAATCCAATTTAAATTTCTCCTTGAAATAAAATGACCCACCTTGGTCCGCATTGTTAAGAGGCGTGGTGGGTTCTGTTAATATTATAATACAGTCAATATTGGTGTTAGTCAATGTTATAATCTACTTCAATAGAGGATATTTTGCCAGCTATTCAACAAGTAGTTGCTATAGAAACAAAGATGAAAAAACGGTAGCTTTACGGTTAAATCATCCTACTATAGGTATCAAGAAAAAAATTCTATAGTTACATTGTTATTATAGCAAATAAGATATAGGGTGGCTTGTGCTCTAGAAGAATGTGGCATGGATAATAAGAAATTTGCAAAGGTAGGGGGGATTTTTCTTGCCCATCGGTTTTATACTAAAGCGCTTACGTTGTGGATTTTATATGTTTATACAAGAAATAATGCTTTTTTCTTTCGTTTTTTTGTGATTTTTTCTAGATTTTTTTCATCATTAAATATAAAATTTGATTAATCGAATAAGTTTACTATTAATTAAAGGTGGATTCATATGGAGCATTCAGATCGTTTAAAAAAATTACCAGTGCAATTTTTTGCATCTCTTGTGCAAAAGGTTAATAAAGCAAAGGCAGAAGGACGAGATATTATTAATTTAGGTCAGGGGAATCCTGATCAACCGACATCACAGCATATTGTTCGGGCACTACAATCAGCAGCAGAAGATCCATTTACACATAAATACTCGCCATTTCGGGGGATTGAAGAATTGAAACAAGCTGCTGCGGAATTTTACCAGTCGGAATACGGTGTAAAGATTGATCCGCAGACGGAAGTTGCTATTCTTTTTGGCACAAAAACGGGACTTGTCGAGATGCCGATTTGCTTGATGAATCCAGGGGATCTCATGCTACTTCCTGATCCGGGTTACCCTGACTATCTTTCAGGGGCTGTGCTTGCAGATGTAACGTATAAAACGTTCCCGTTAAAAGTAGAAAATAACTTTCTTCCTGATTTAGAAAAAATAGCAGAAGAAGATAGGCAAGCGGCAAAGCTTATGTATTTAAATTATCCGAACAATCCAACAGGTGCAGTTGCGAATCAGGCATTTTTCGAAGAGACCGTCGCATTTGCCAAAAAGTATAATATCGCCATTTTACATGATTTTGCTTATGGCGCAATTGGTTTTGATGGCAAAAAGCCTGTTAGCTTTTTAGAAACCCCAGGTGCAAAAGATGTTGGTATCGAAATGTATACATTATCAAAAACATATAATATGGCAGGCTGGCGCGTCGGGTTCGCTGTCGGCAACCCTGTTATGATTGAAGCATTAAATTTAATTCAGGATCATCTTTTTGTTAGTTTATTCCCTGCTATTCAAAAAGCAGCGGTTGCGGCACTGACTGAAGATCAACAATGCGTACGAGATCTTGTAGAAAAGTATGAAAGTCGTCGCAATACGTTAATTTCAGCTTGTCTTGATATCGGCTGGAAGGTAGAAGCGCCCCTAGGCTCCTTTTTTGCTTGGCTTCCTGTCCCTACTGGCTATACAAGTGAGCAATTCTCTGACTATTTATTAGAACATAGCAATGTTGTCGTAGCACCAGGGAATGGATTTGGGGAATATGGTGAGGGCTATGTGCGTGTTGGTCTTTTAGAAGAGGAAAACCGAATAAAAGAAGCGGTAGAGAGAATCGCCAAACTTAACCTTTTTACATAGAAAAATTAGTGTGAAAACAACTGCCCAGACAAATGGTTTTCTTTCCATTAATCAACGTACCTTGGGTGATTTTAAAATTATTTATTAGGGACCAAAAAAAGAAGGTAAAAAGATTAGTAGAACGTATGGAAGTAAATAGGAAGTAGATACTAAGCGGTTGCAAAAATTGTATACGGAAACGTCTTTTTAATAGAATAATTGTAGTGCGAATGTGAAGCTCACATAAACATATAAGGGGATTCGCACTAAAAAATATATAAAATGAAGTGGGGAAAATAAGAAATGTGATAATATGTCTCTTGCAAACCAAGAGAAATAGCGATGATTGCATGAAACGGAGTGTAATATTTCCCGCTTTGTGTAAAAACCGCTGTCTCACTCTGTATGGGTGAGTGGATTGAAATCTTATACTGATGTAGCATCTGATGAAGTATTTCAGTCTCACTCTGTATGGGTGAGTGGATTGAAATCTTGAAATATACACACAAAACGATGTGTTTGAATGTCTCACTCTGTATGGGTGAGTGGATTGAAATAAGATGCACTTGCAGCATCGCGTCTTGGTTGCTGTCTCACTCTGTATGGGTGAGTGGATTGAAATAGTTGAAAACAGCTGGTTATATTAACTACTTAATGTCTCACTCTGTATGGGTGAGTGGATTGAAATAATTCGTCTGCTAATTTATCCGCATTCTTTTTATCGTCTCACTCTATATGGGTGAGTGGATTGAAATACGCTTGGAATTAATACTGGACTTGACATACCACTTAGTTATCCAGAATTTTTAAGGTCAAGTAGACTACAGATAACACATTTGAGGAGAATCTACATGGCCAAAAGAGAACGCCGAACATTTACTGAAGGCTTCAAGCAACAGGTTGTGCAACTGTACCAAAATGGAAAACCAAGAAAAGAGATTATTCGTGAATATGACCTTACTCTCTCATCTTTAGATAAGTGGGTGAGTTAGAGTCAAAAATCAGGTTCTTTTAAGGACAAAGACAATGTAACAGATGAGCAAAAAGAATGGATAGAACTCCGAAGAAGAAATAAGCAGCTAGAAATGGAAAATGAGATTTTAAAGTAAGCCGCGCTGATACTAGGACGAAAGTAAATGCAATCAAGAATAACCAACACAAATACGCAATATCAGCAATGTGAAAGGTCCTAAAATTATTTTTAAGAAAATAAAAAATATTCAGAAAATTAGTATTGCATTATTAACTTATTAATAGTATTCTATTCATAGATTAACAATATTTTTACGGAAGGAGGTACAAGTATCAAAGTGGTAGTACCGGTTTATCCACAAGAAATATCTTCAAGCGGGAATTAAAGTCTTCAAAAGAAACTCTTACATCAAAGAGCCACTACTCTCAACGGAAATACCAACATCAAAGAGTACAAATCCTCTAAGTGATACCAAAACATCAAAGAGCTAATACCCTCAAAGTAATACTAAGCATCAAAAAACAATAACCTCCTAGAACAATTTGCATAATGAACTTACGCTATTATTCGAAAAGGAAGCATGACATGTTTTGCAACCACTGCATCATATTTTAAATACCACTATGGAAAGTTGTGTGTTTTTTTATGAATGAATATTAATAGATGGGAGTGTTTATGTGAGAATGAAAACGATGATTTTTATTCTTATTTCTATTTTGATTGTAGGGTCTCTTGCAGCTTGTACGTCAAGTTCTAATAGTTCAGAATCTTCTTCGGGAACGGAAAAACGAATGAAAAATTAAACATTGCTTTAACAGCTAATCCATCTTCATTAGATCCTCATATAGGTTCACAGATAGTAACTGGCACTATTGCTTTGCATATGGCAGAAACATTACTTACATACGATAAGAATTATCAAGTCGTGCCACTTTTGGCTGAAAGTATTGATATTAGTAAAGATGGTAAAACAATTACGTTTCCCTTGCGAAAAGAGGTTAAATTTCATAACGGGAAAGCCCTAACTGCCGATGATGTCATTGCTTCCTTGACTCGCTGGGGGAAATTAGCAATAACAGGAAGAGGAGCCATGAACGGGGTAAAGATGGAAGCTCCTGATGAAAATACGGTGGTTATGAAATTGCCAAAACCTTCTATCACTATTTTATATGATCTTGCCTATCCCTCCTCATTAGGTCCTTATATTTATCCAAAAGAAGTGATAGATAAAGCAGGGGATAATGTAATGACAGAATATATTGGCACAGGTCCTTATAAATTTGTTGATTGGAAAAAAGAACAGTATGTTCACTTAACAAAATATGATGATTATAAGAGCTTTACTGATGAAACAAGTGGTTTGGCTGGTAAAAAAGAAGCGAATGTAAAAGATTTATATTTTCGTTTTGTTCCAGATGCTACCACCCGATTAAATGGTATCAAATCTGGTGAATATGATTTTGTCGAAGCAATGCCACAAGATCAATATAGTCAACTTAAGGAAGACCCTAATCTTTCTGTACAAGTTTTGAAGCCTTTTTTAGATGATTCTTTGGTATTTAATAGCAAAGAGGGCTTCTTTTCAAATGTGAAGGCAAGATAAGCAGTTGCTGCTGCAATGAACATGGATGAAATAATGTTAGGTGCTGCTGAACATAAAGATTTTTATCAAGTTACTCCTGGGCTCATCCAGCAACAACCAGCTGAATGGTATACCGATAAAGGCAAAGAATATTTTAATCAGAATAATCCTGAAAAAGCAAAAACATTGCTGAAAGAAGCTGGTTATAATGGAGAAACCATTACAATCTTAACAACAAAAGATTACTCAAGTATGTATAATACTTCGTTAATGATTCAAGAGCAGTTAGAAAAAATAGGTATGAAAGTTAAGTTAGATGTATATGACTTTCCAACAATGCTGGGTATGCGTACAAAAGCAGATTGGAATGCTCATATGACTGGTTTTGCGCCACCGCCAGAACCAACACAGATTTTTTTCCTTGATTCCAGAAACCAACACGCAGCCGGATATGCCAATCCAGAGATGGATAAATTGATGGATCAAATACGTTATGCTCCAACGAAAGAAGAAGCTATTGCTGCTTGGGAAAAAGCACAGCAGCTATACTGGAAAGATGTCCCTACGATTAAGTTTGGAGATACATTTGGATTTAATGTGATGCAAAAAAATATGAATGTTATTTCAGCGTTTGGAGTTACTACATTTTGGGATGCTAAGTAATTTAAAAGCTCTATTAGTCTTATGGTTCTTTTCAAATATATGAGGGATTATTTATGAATAATCCCAGTTAGATATTAAGAGAACCATCGGCTATTCAATCTTTTATCAAAAAAAATCAGGGATTAAAAGGATAGGAAAGGAAGATATTATGGCCATCTATATTCTAAAACGCTTATCTTCGGCAGTCCCATTGCTCTTTATTATTGCGATTATCATATTTAGCATTATTCATTTGATCCCTGGAGATCCAGCCATAGCTATACTTGGAGGGGATGCGCTTCCTGAAGATATTCAAAGACTTAGAGAGCAGATGGGCTTGAATTTACCTTTGATACAGCAGTTTCTCTATTGGTCATTAGGTATTATTAAGGGGGATTTAGGTTGGTCAATCTTTAATGATATGCCAGTTACCGAGGTGATTTTTGGAAGGATTGGACCAACTGCATCTCTTGCATTATATTCTCTTGTTATCGCCATTTTTATCTCCATCCCATTGGGAATTATTGCTGCCACTAAAAGAGGAACGATTGTGGATAGACTAATTGTTGGATCTTCTTTGGTTGGAATGTCAGCACCTCCTTTTTTAGTAGGATTATTTTTGATGATTATATTTGGTGTTTGGATGAAATGGTTCCCTGTTGCAGGATATCAACCGATGAGTGCGGGTTTGTGGAACCATATTCGCTATTTAACACTTCCGGCATTAGCGCTGGGCTTGATTTTATCTAACTTAATTTTGCGAATGACAAGGTCCTCCATGCTGGATGTTATTAATTCTAATTATATAAAAGCAGCAAATTCTCGAGGGATAACCCCTTTTAGAGTAATCATAAAACACTCTTTTCGTAACGCTTTTCTTCCTATATTAACGGTTATTGGTATGTCCGTTGCTACATTGTTCGGTGGTGCAGTAATTATTGAAACGGTTTTTAATATTCCTGAGGCTATGTAGAAAGGCTATAGAAAGGCTATGGGGTCTGACCCCTGAAAAGGACTCTTGTATTTTCAGTGTGGACAGTGTTGTGTGTGATAGATGATTATTGCAGAATGGAGAGCCATTATTAATAGAATCAAGATAAGCCTTTTGGATAATTTAGTTGTTTGCCAGGCATGCAACTAATATACAGAAGGTTTTTCTTATGTCTTAAGTGCGTGTTCAAAAACGAAGAAATTCGACGTGCCCTTTTTACCGGACTTTTTGAACAACCTCTATAAGCGAAATAACTTAGAAAAATTATATCTTTAGATCAAAAACTTTTACGGTTCAACCTAATCGTTGTGCAGGAGTTTCTGCTGTACCGTTTGATTAATAGATGAAACAAAAGCTGTAATAGTTTCGCAGTATTGTGATAGCCAATTTGTTTTTTTTACCGTGTCTTTTTGTAGTAAGAATGAAACACAAAATTCTCGGCAAAAATGATAATATACTATGTTACTATGATAGAGTAAAATATTTATGGTAGTTATAATCATGTATTTACCAACGTATTTATTGATATTTTTTACGAATAAGGAGGAGAGGAATGGCTAGTTCATTGCTTCGTGTAGATATAAAGGAATTGTTTTCAGCAAGTAATTATCAAAATGGGAAAAGGTATTTTCGGCAAGGTAAGGTGAAGGATTTATTTTGTGATGAAAGCAAAGGGAGATGGAGGGCGACTGTATCTGGATCTAAGAGATATCAAGTAGTGATTCAGGAAGTAGAAACTGATTATGAATGTTCGTGTAGCTGTCCAGCTTTTAATAATTGGTATGATCAGGAATGCAAACATATTGCCGCCGTTTTGTTTGAGATTCAGGAATCAGTAGCGAAGTGGGCGTACGAGGATCCCTTGAGAAAAAAGAGAATAGAAGAGAGAGAGCGAATGATGGAAAGACAACAAGTAGAGCTGGTGAGACAGCAGCAAGTTAGGCAATCTGCTTATGCGAATCAGCTTACAAATCAGTTTATCGATAAATTCTCTTCCTATTATCAAGAGACTGTACAACAAGAGAACGTGGCGGGAAAGCAGCAGTTGATTGTGGACTGGGTATGTATGCTGCATGACAAAAAATCTATCACTTTAGAAATGAAGGTAGGGCTAAAAAGACCGTATGTTTTGAGAGATATAAAGGGATTTTTGGAAGCTGTAAAATGGAAATGGCAATATCCATTTACAAAAAACTTCACCTATGACCCTTTAGAACATATCTTTTCAGAAGCAGATCAAGAAGTCGTTAACCTCTTGCAGCAGGCAGTCCATTTTGAAAAAATGTATCAAGATTTATATTCTTCTCCTTATTATGCATCAGGTTTATCTAATGATGCTCGTGCCATTACTTTATCTCCTCTGATTGCCGATAGGGTTTTACAAATGCTGACGCAGGTGCAGGGTGTGCAGTTGTGTCATAAAGGAAAATTCCATAAACAACTTAAATATCAATATGACAAGCGTCCCTTTCATTTTCAACTTGAAAAAGGAGAGGGGCAAGATTATCAGCTGAATGTAGCTGATTTTTCAAAGGGTAATTATTTTCGTTTTTATGGTTATTTTGTGAAAGAGGATTCTATCTACAAAATTTCCGAGGAACAACAACCCTTTTTGGAAGAGTTGATTACGTTAGTAGAACGTACGAAGTCGCCTATTTTGCCGATCAGCAAGGAGCAGGTGGAACCGTTGCTGTCTTATGTAGTACCGATCATGGATGAGGTCGGAAAGGTACAAGTGGCGGATAATATTTCGACTAAGATTATAAAAACTCCACTTCAATCCCATCTATATGTAGATATTAAGGATCAGTTATTGCGAGTGGATTTGGAATTTCGCTACGGGGAGCATAAGATGAATCCATTTCAGTATATTCCCCCAAAAGAGATGATCCTTATTCGCGATATGGAAAAGGAACAGCGGATTATGAGTGTGCTTGAATCTAGTTCATTAAAATCGAATGGAGCGTTTCTATATACAGAAGAGGAAGAAGAAATTTTTGAATTTGTTTATAAAATTCTTCCGCAGTTGGAAGAGATATCTGCTGTTTATTTAACGAGCGCAGTAAAAAATATGATCCTGCCAGAATCATATGTGCCGATTACGAATATTGATGTAGATGCTTCTGGAAATTGGTTGGAAGTTGATTTTTCAATGGAAGGAATAGATCAGAAAACGATTCGAAAAATTATGAAAAGTGTGGTGGAAAAAAAGAAGTATTATCGTTTGCCGAGTGGAACGTTTGTAGCGCTTGAATCGGAGCAGTTTCACACAATTCGTCATCTAGTTGATGAAATGAATCTGCCAATCGCTCAATTGGAGAAGGAAACGATTAAACTTCCCTTATACAGAGGAGTCCAATTAGAAGAGTTAGTATCGGCGGAAAATACCAACTCTGGAGAACAATATCTTCAACTGCTTACTCGGTTAAAAAATCCAGAAGAACTGAACTTTGGGGTAGCTAGCTCCTTGCAGGCAGAACTGCGTGATTATCAACATTATGGATTTCAATGGTTGAGTACATTGAAATATTATGGGTTTGGCGGGGTTCTCGCAGATGATATGGGATTAGGGAAAACACTGCAAAGTATTGCTCTTTTATTGTCAGATAAAGAGAAGCAGAAAGAAGAGAAGCCAGCCCTTATTGTTGCACCAGCATCACTTGTTTATAATTGGAAAAATGAACTGGGAAAATTCGCACCATCTTTAAAAACAGAAGTGATGATCGGCTCTCCGACAGAAAGGAAGGAATTATTTCGACGTTCAGCAGAAGCGGATGTTTGGATAACCTCCTATCCTACTTTACGTCAAGATATGGAGGAGTATGTGGATCGTGATTTTCAGACTCTTATATTGGATGAAGCGCAGGTGGTCAAAAATTATGCAACAAAAACAGCGAAAGCAGTAAGCAGCATTCAAGCAGAAACGCGTTTTGCTTTAAGTGGAACCCCAATAGAAAATTCGCTTGATGAATTATGGTCTATTTTTCAAATCGTTATGCCTGATTTTTTTCCAAATCAAAAGAAGTTTAGAGAGCTTTCACCAGAAAAGGTAGCAAGCATGATTAAGCCTTTTTTATTGAGAAGGATGAAAAAGGATGTTTTGAAGGAATTGCCAGATAAAATTGAAACCCTTCACGTATCAGAGCTTACAAAGCATCAAAAAGAGCATTATCTTGCTTACTTGGAAAAAATGAAAGAGGAAACGGAAGAGTCGCTTAAAGGAGAAGGGTTTCAAAAAAGCCGGATGAAAATTCTTGCCGGTTTAACGAGACTTCGTCAATTATGCTGTCATCCTTCTTTATTTTTAGAGGCATACAATGGGGACTCTGGAAAGCTGATTCAATTAGTAGAGATTGTAGCGAATGCTGTTGAAAATGGAAGGCGATTATTAATTTTTTCTCAATTTACCAGTATGTTGGATATCATTAGTCGTTCTTTAGAAAAAGAAGGCTTGAGTTTTTTCCGTTTAGATGGACAAACTTCTTCTAAGGAAAGAATAGAATTAGTGGAGCGTTATAATAAGAAGGAGACAGCCATTTTTCTTATTTCTTTAAAAGCTGGAAATACAGGGTTGAACTTAACGGAAGCCGATACGGTCATTTTCTATGATCTTTGGTGGAATCCAGCAGTGGAGGAACAGGCGATTGGCCGAGCCCATCGGATGGGTCAAAAAAATGTCGTTCAAGTCATTCGCCTTATTTCGAAAGGAACTATTGAGGAAAAAATGCATGAATTGCAGCAAACAAAAAAAGAACTTATTGAAACCATTATGGAACAAGGGGATCAAGATAAAGCTTTATCACGAATGACGGAAAAAGATATAAGAGAGATATTGAATATATAAATTGGCGATAGGCATTCTAAAAAGACATTTGTCTATAGTGATGCCTGTCACAAATATTAAAAGAACTCTCCCCCTCTATTCAATATAAGCAAGCTTCCTTAATGAAATCTATAAAAAAAGAAGTTCAAAGCAAAAAAGAATACTTGAATAGTGTACAGTGTAAAAATAAAACGTAAAGGAAGTATCAAATTACATAAATAAGGTTGAAACGGGGAAAGGAATTAAATGAGTACAATAACAAAGAAAAAAAGCAATAAAATTTTTAAGTTTTCACGTGCATTATTGGTGATTATTGGGGGAATTATTACAGCTTATGGATTAGAAGCCATTTTAATTCCAAACTCTGTATCAGATGGTGGTGTAACAGGTTTAAGTATTGTTGGTTCGCAATTTGGCTTACCATTAGGACTTCTAATTGCTGTATTAAATATTCCGTTTGTGTTTCTAGGATATAAACAAATTGGGAAAAGCTTTGCCATTTATTCTGTAATTGGAATCGCTTCACTAGCCGTTAGCACGAGTCTTATGCACCATGTGCCAACGATTATAGATGGCGATACGCTGCTTGTAACTGTTGTTGGTGGGATTATTAAAACCAAGTCACAGTGACGACCCGAACCGTCTCGGAATTTGTCGAATATATATAGATTGGTAGATACGAAGTGCAAAGGCTGGAGAATTGTTGTAATCGTCAAGTGATATTGGTTCTTACGCCACTTTGGTGAAAAAACAAATGATTGTCTAGAAAAAGAATGATTTGTCGATTTTACAGATCATCAACACATTTATATTTAGATGGCTATGGGACCAGTCATTTTGCTCCAATTAACACTAAGATTGAAAGTCATATTTATCGGTTAATAAAAGACATTGGAATTTGATTAAGGTTCGATTTTATAAAAAGGAATATTCTTTATAAAATAAAAAAATTAGGTTCATCACCAAAAGTAGGGGATGACAAAATTAACGCCCCGTTTTCAAGCGAAGTCGCAGGAAGAGATGGGCGTCGTTTCGGTAGCCAAAACCACGTCTTTTGATAAGCTTAATTTTATTATTCGTTCCTTCCATGATGCCATTTGAGAGTGGCGAAACAATTGTATCCAGTAACGCTTGTTCACGTGCAATCAAAGTTTTGGCAATCTTTGAAACAGCACCACAAACATGAAATTGATAGCGTTTAAACCATTCTTTTAATCGACGTTTCGCCTGTATCATCGTCGTTGCTTTAAAGACATAACGGATGTGATTTAATGCTTGATAAATGTACTTAGTATGTAAAACTTCCTTATGCCATTCAGCCACAAACCCATGCTCTTCAGCTGTTAAGTCTTCTGTTTTACATGCTAAACAGCGATCGATAAAACGTGATTTATGATGTTTCTTCGCTTAAATCATAAGAGATTTATGTGAACGAAAAGGTGTCATGATTCATGAAGCAAATGCTTGTCCGGATCACATCCATATGTTGGTGAGTATTCCCCAAAAGTTGAGTGTATCTCCATTCATGGGTTACTTAAAAGGAAAAAGTAGTCTCATGATAGTTGATTGACATGCAAATTTGAAGTATCGATATGGAAACAGAAAGTTCTGGTGTCGAGGATTCTACGTTGATACAGTGGGTAGAAATAAAAAGCAAATACAAGAATATATTAGGAATCAGCTAAAAGAAGACTATATGGGTGACCAGTTAACATTGTTCGAAGATTATGACCCATTTACAGGTGAGAAAAATAAGAAGAAATAAAGAAATTCTGTAGAATTAGTGAGTGAATGTGGTGCAAGAGGGAAACCTTATCAGCTGGCCTTTAAGGCCTAGACCGGTAAGAGAGGCTTTCAGCCGCACAGAGCAAACCACCAGTTCACATGCTTTTAAAGCAACGAGGGACAGGCACCTTACTCGTGACGCTGGTGCTTGAAGTGAAATGAAAGGTGCGTCCTGTAGAATTAGCGGGCGTGAAGCGAACCCGCAAGGCGAAGCCGAGGATCACCCTGTACGCCCCACGGAAAGTGAGTAGCCTGAAACGAAAAGCAACCACCCTTTTCTACTAATTCTAAACCTAGTTGTCTCAAGGAGCGAGAAGGGATTTATAACGGCGAACTTTGAGTTATTTATTGTATTCTAGCATTTTTATATATACTTTCAGATTTTGATACACGACGGAAAGCAACTGGGCATTCGAAGAGGTGTTTTTCGCCAATTCTAATAAATATCCCTGTAAATGATCTCCCTCAATAAAAAAACCCTTTTCCATATCCCGCTGCATAGAAGATTTCATTTCATAGTCAATAGCATCGATTGTTTTCATATGTTCGTCTACAATGTTTTCTTGGATCGGTGCCCCATATGCTCGCATAATCTGTGCTGCTTCCTCAAACAGTTGGCGGATAAAAGATCTGCCTCCGCTGCTTTCACGAATTGGTCCTATTGGTGCACGCATTAGTGTTGTTGCACCAGACATCACCGAGATAAATAAATATTTATGCCACATTTCCTGCTCGATATGATCACTTAAAAGGAAATCTGCTTTCGCTCCGCTGAATGCTTCCTCCATTCGACGAATCCGCTCTGTCTGCTGGCTTCCGATTTCTCCGTAAACTATACGGGCAGCAGCACTTGTCTGCACAACATCGCCTTCTTTATTTAAAGTAGTTTCAATAAAACATAAACCGCCAATTACTTTATCCTCGCCGAAAGCTTGTTTTAATGCAGGTAAGTGGGCTATGCCATTTAAAAGAGGCAGTACAACTGTTTTTTCTCCAATGAACGCCTGAAGATCGTTTATTGCTTCTTCTAAATGGTAGGCTTTTGTAGAAAATAAAACTAAATCGAAAGCTTCTGCCTCATCTGTTTTTGTGATTAATTTGGGTGAAAATTGAAAGTCTCCATTTACACTGCGAATGACAAGACCTTTTTCTTTTAGTTGTTTTTTTCGGCCACTGCGAACAAGAAAAGTCACATCCTCCCCTTTTTCTACTAAACGACCGCCGAAGTAGCCGCCAACCCCGCCAGCTCCGAGTACTAAAATACGCATGAAAAACTTCCTCTCTGTTGATTTATTTTCTATCATTGTAGCATATTTCCATTGCTCTTAGTCACAGTGACGACCCGAATATTCTCTGAATTTGTCGAATTGTAGATACAATAGATCAACTGTAGTGTTTCATTGAACTTTTTTTATTCTATTTCCCAAAAGGTTTTGATTTCATTCACTTGTTAGATCATAAATAAAATAAATATAGAAAAAATAATGAAGTAATTTACCATTGAGATTTAAACAGAAGTGTTCTTTTTTTAGGGATAAGAACAAAAATATCAACGCCTATCCTTCAATAAAACAAACCAAGAAACTAAAAAAAAGAAGCACAACAAGTTAAACCTGTTATACTTCTAGCTTATGAATATTCGACAAAATTCGAGATGGTTCGAGTTGTCACTGTGAGCTATAGTAAGCAGTTTAAAGCATTGCTTAATTTTTATCATTTGACAAATTTAAAAGTTTATTAATAGAGATAGGGATACTATATAGCTCTCTGAATATAAAAAATAACTATATATTGAAAAATCTAATCAGATAAGATATTATGTTTATAGGCGATTGTATGTTCGTATAAAAAATAAAAGATTAGAAAAGCTCCTACACTCTTCTAATCTTTCTAAACTAATTTTTATAAATATTTTCACTTAAAATTTATCATGTTATTAAAAAGTTAGCAATAGTAAATTTTTTCATCTTTCGTATAAATCGCTAGAAAATTGAAAGGAGGAAATAAAAATTGCTATAAATGGAGTATGGGGAAATGGAAAATCGGTCCGATAAAAGATAGAGTAAAGCTTCAAGGGCCTAATGGTAATTGGGAAAGGTACGAAAACGGGTTTATTTCTAGACTAGGAAACTAGTAGTTCTACTCCATTTAAGGGAGTAACAAAAAACTTTAAAGATATGTTGTTATAGATATTGAAGTTTAATAATTTAATACTAATTGGAGGTATTTTTTATGGGAAATTATGTAATTAATAAAAGCTCAAATGGACAGTATTACTTCGTATTAAAGGCTTCAAACGGTCAGGTTCTTGTAACGAGTGAAACATATACCACCAAATCTAATTGTAAAAATGGCATTAGCAGTGTCAAGATTAACGGTAAATATGATGCAAATTATACTAGATTGATATCTAATAATGAACAATATTATTTTGTAATTAAATCTTCAGCAAATGGACAAGTACTTGCTACGAGTGAAACCTATGTAACTTCTCAAAGTCGAGAAAGCGGAATAGCTAGCTGTAAGCTAAATATTGATAGCCAAATTATTGATTTAACATGAAGTTATAGATAAAAAATTAGGAATAATTATCTAATAAAAACGTATTCTCGATTATTGAGGGTGCGTTTTTATCATAGGGAAAAATAAAGTAGTCTCAGGTAGCTTTAAACTATGTAAAAAAAATTCCCAAAGTGTAGTAACCATTTAATAGCCAAATTGAGGCTGGTACATGTAATTTACAAGTATCTGTCCCTAGCTTTAAAGCAATGTGAACCGCTACCTGTCAACTAGACAGTGGAAATAATAAAGAGATATTAGAGGAAATATCGAAATAAATAATAAAAGTTACTAGTAAGAGGTGTGGAAATTGGCTGAATCTGCAAAGATATTTATAAGTTCTGCTGCTGAAGGTCGTTTGATCCGATTGAGAGAAGACATCCATAATGAATTAAAATTGATGGAACATAATCCTCAAATGTATGAAAAAGATTTTGGGCCTTGGCCACCACAAGAGTTAATACAAAATTGTTTAGATTATGTAATGAGATGTGATGTTTTTTTATTATTTATTTCTCATAAAGCAGGAAGTTATAACCATGAATATAATGCAACTGTAACGCATTGTGAATTTCAAAAAGCACATCAGAATAATAAATATATTATTGTCTTTGTTGATGAATATATTTATAACTTGTTTTGGAACGACCTGCGTTTTACCATTAGTGAAATGGTCGATGGATACAAAAAAACTCATAAAAGTGATCCGGATACTTACTGTGATATTGCAGAAAAGGCATGGGGAAAACACCCTGAAACATCGAATAGTATTGACTCCTATGTTTGGGCATTTTTATTTGATATCTACCAAAAGGGCTATTATCTTGAAAGGATGTCCTTAGCTGTTGATGGAATAAAAACCATTAAGAAATATTTTAGTGATTTATTCAGGCAAGGCAGTGAATATTTGGCTTTACAAAAAGATATTGATGAACAAATAGAAGAAGGTCCTACTTATCGTAAACATGCAGATTATACGTCTAAAATGATTGGATATTTACAAAATGGAGAATTGCATAAACCAAGAATGTTTCTAGAATATTTACAGCGATTCTTGAAAAAAGGAAGTATTTTTTATAAGCCAGGAACAGTATTTGAAAAAGTACTTGGTGAATATGAATCATGTTCTGGAAGTACAATATATAAGAAGGTAGATAAACAGCTTCAATTAATGGCGTCATCTGGGATGGCTGGAGAGAATAATGAGTTTTATACTCTAGATGATCCAACTTCCTTTGTTGTTCAAGCATTTAATAGCGCAAAACCAGAATTATTTTTTGGTGAGGAAAAAAGACAGTTTTATTTTGCGTTAAGATCAGGGAATTATGTAGTCTGTTTTCATTATCCTGTTGATTCGTTTTGGACAGAAGAGAATGTACAACGCTTTAAAGTTGATATTATGCGTGATATAATGGAAACTGAACCAGCACTTTTTCGTGATTTTGCGATGCAATTACTAGGAGGGATTAAGCAATGAATAAAAAGGTAATGCGTTATGATAATGACAAAGTTATCCATGTGGCCTCTGGTAGTGTAAATGCTGATAGAAAATATATTGATGCGAAAGCAAAAAGGTTTGATGAAACAAATCGACGTTTACAAGAAGCTTTTGGTAAAAATAAAAAACGTAAAAGTTACAGCTACTAAGATATTTAGGTCTATATGAGTCAAAAATAAGGTACCTGTCCCTCGATGTATTAAAGCGACACTGCGGTGATGGCTTTAATGAGCTGGGGGACAGGTACCTTGTTTTAATTCATATTCACAATATTATTTATATAAAAATAATGTACGTTTATAGAGAGAAAATCTCGAATTGATTGATGCAGGAATGAGAATGCATGGGAATGATCTGCTTCCGTCGCTCGGAATGTTAGAAGATGCAGACAAATTTTAATAACGTATGCCCATGCGAACCATATTGTGGTATTGCCGATTGTCCATTCTTCTATCCTCATACACCAATTTATACGATGTCGCCTACTGATTTAATGAATATTATGATGAAAGATTCGTTTAAAATATTGGAGCAGTGCTGTTTATTTACAGGGGGGGTGGCTTTAGTTATTTGATTGGATTTTAAAATACTTTCTCTCTTTTTTCTTCTTCATACACTCTTTATAACATGTATATAATCTAGTAAATACTTTATGGAATAGCAATGTTGTCTCTATGGTATATCATTTTCAAATGGACGATGAAGAGAGAAGCACAATCCATTTCAGAGGGACTCCCGTCAACTCTACCTTAAATAGGTTCTGCTTTATTCGTCGTTTATTTTTTCTTCTGTTTTCTTGATTAACAAGGCGAATTCTAATATAAAGTACTGATGAGCAAAAAAGTCATCAAGTATTTTTACATTCATTCTACTTATTTCATGAGGGGGTTATATTCTGTATATACAAAAAATTAAGATTATTCAGAAAAAATAATTGCATTATTAACTTGTTAATAGTATTATATTCATAGAATAACAATATTTTTTAATTGAAGGAGGTATGTTAATTAAAAGTGGTAGTACCGGTTTACCCACTTGAAGCACCTACATCTTTTTACATCAATGAGCCATTACTCTCCAAAGAAACATTAAATAACACCCAAGAGCCAATACCCTCAAAGAAATATTAAACATCAAAAGAACCAACATCTTCGAAATAAATAACATTCATCAAAGAACCGATACCCACCTAGGAATCAATTTGCATAATAAACTTACACTTTCTTTCAAAAAGGCAAAATGACATGTTTTATGATTAAGGCATAAGTGTTTTTAGATGTCAGCTTGGAAAATTGCTTGTTTTTTATTAATGAATATTAGTAGATGGGAGTGTTTATGTGAAACGGAAAACGATGATTTCTATTCTTATTTCTATTTTGATTGTGGGGTCACTTGCAGCTTGTACTTCAAATTCTACCAGTTCAGGACCTTCTTCAGGAACGGAAAAAACAAACGAAAAATTAAATATTGCTTTAACAGCTAATCCATCTTCATTAGATCCTCATATAGGCTCACAGATAGTAACTGGTACTATTGCTTTACATATGGCAGAAACATTGCTTACATACGATAAGGATTATAAAGTCGTGCCACTTTTGGCTGAAAGTATTGATATTAGTAAGGATGGTAAAACGATTACATTTCCTTTGCGAAAAGAAGTTAAATTCCATAACGGCAAAGCCCTTACTGCAGATGATGTAATTGCTTCCCTGACTCGATGGGGAAAGTTAGCGATAACAGGCAGAGGAGCCATGAACGGAGTAAAGATGGAAGCTCCTGATGAAAATACAGTGGTCATGAAATTGCCCAAGCCTTCTATCACTATTTTATATGATCTTGCTTATCCATCTTCATTAGGACCTTATATTTATCCTAAAGAAGTGTTAGATAAAGCAGGGGATAATGTAATGACAGAATATATCGGCACAGGTCCCTATAAATTTGTTGATTGGAAAAAAGAACAGTATGTTCACTTAACAAAATATGATGATTATAAAAGTCCTGCTGGTGAAACAAGTGGTTTGACAGGTAAGAAAGAAGCAAATGTAAAAGATTTATATTTTCGTTTTGTTCCAGATCCTACTACTCGGTTAAATGGTATTAAATCTGGTGAATATGATTTTGTCGAAGGGATGCCACAAGATCAATATAGTCAACTGAAAGATGATCCTAATCTTTCAGTACAAGTCTTGAAGCCGTATTTAGATGACTCATTGGTGTTTAACAACAAAGAGGGATTCTTTTCAAATATAAAAGCAAGGCAAGCAGTTGCTGCTGCAATGAACATGGACGAGATTATGTTAGGTGCTGCTGAACATAAAGATTTCTATCAAGTAACTCCTGGTCTAATTCAGCAACAACCAGCTGAGTGGTATACGGATAAAGGCAAAGAATTTTTCAATCAGAACAATCCTGAAAAAGCAAAAGAATTGCTGAAAGAAGCTGGTTATAATGGCGAGACCATTACAATCTTAACAACAAAAGACTATTCAAGCATGTATAATACTTCGTTAATGATTCAAGAACAATTAGAAAAAATCGGTATGAAAGTCAAATTAGATGTATATGACTTCCCTACTATGTTGGCCATGCGTTCGAAATCAAAGTGGAATGCTCATATGACTGGTTTTGCGCCACCGCCAGAACCAACACAGATTTTTTTCCTTGATTCCAGAAACCAACACGCAGCCGGATATGCCAATCCAGAGATGGATAAATTGATGGATCAAATACGTTATGCTCCAACGAAAGAAGAAGCTATTGCTGCTTGGGAAAAAGCACAGCAGCTATACTGGAAAGATGTCCCTACGATTAAGTTTGGAGATACATTTGGATTTAATGTGATGCAAAAAAATATGAATGTTGTCTCCGCGTTTGGTATTACTACATTCTGGAATGTCAAGTAAATTAAATTAGGGAGAGGGAACCTAAGTCTTACTGTGAACCTATAATAAGAGCTGGATTTATTTATGAATAATCCTAGTTAGTTTACTAGGGGAACAGAGACTTTTGGATCCCTTATTAAGAGTATCATAAGAGCTATCCTATTTTTTACGATACTCAAAAAAAGATTCTATAATCAAAGGAAGAATCAGGGACTAAAAGAATAGGAAAGGAAGATATTATGGCAATATATATTCTAAAACGTTTGTCTTCGGCAGTCCCATTGCTCTTTATTATAGCGATTATCATATTTAGCATTATTCATTTAATCCCTGGTGATCCAGCCATAGCTATACTTGGAGGGGATGCGCTTCCTGAAGATATTCAAAGACTTAGAGAGCAGATGGGCTTGAATTTACCTTTGATACAGCAGTTTCTCTATTGGTCATTAGGTATTATTAAGGGGGATTTAGGTTGGTCAATCTTTAATGATATGCCAGTTACCGAGGTGATTTTTGGAAGGATTGGACCAACTGCATCTCTTGCATTATATTCTCTTGTTATCGCCATTTTTATCTCCATCCCATTGGGAATTATTGCTGCTACTAAAAGAGGAACAATTGTGGATCGACTGATTGTTGGATCTTCTTTGGTTGGAATGTCAGCACCGCCTTTTTTAGTAGGGTTATTCTTGATGATTATATTTGGAGTTTTTATGAAATGGCTTCCTGTTGCAGGATATCAGCCGATGAGTGCAGGTTTTTGGAACCATATTCGCTATTTGACACTTCCAGCATTTGCACTGGGCTTAATTCTTTCAAACTTAATTTTGCGAATGACAAGGTCTTCCATGCTGGATGTCATTAATTCCAATTATATAAAAGCAGCAAATTCTCGAGGGATAAACCCTCTTAGAGTAATTATAAAACATTCTTTTCGCAACGCTTTTCTTCCCATATTAACGGTTATTGGCATGTCTATTGCAACATTGTTTGGTGGAGCGGTAATCATTGAAACTGTTTTTAATATCCCAGGACTAGGACAAATGACGGTTAACGCTGTCATTAGAAGAGACTATTCTCTAATACAAGGCATTACCCTTTTTGTTGGATTTTTATATGTCATTCTTAATTTATTGATCGATATCTTGTATACAGTTGTAGATCCGAGAATTGACTTAAAAAAATAGCTTCGAGTATGAAGTTGAAGAGAAGGTGAGAACGTGAGTACTGTTGTTAATAAAGAATATATTAATGAACAAAGATTGGAAATGGACACCTCTTTGTCGGAAATCAAAAACCAATATAAAAAAGAGAAAAGATCTAAATTTATCCAGAGGTGTTTATCTAATAAGACTTTGATGATCAGCAGTAGTACACTACTATTTATTTTTATCATAATGCTAATTACTCCGTTCATTACAAAATATGATCCGCTTACTTCCAATGTTATTGATCGGATGAAGGGGCCAAGCATGGATCATCTTTTCGGAACAGATCGACTGGGCAGGGATGTATTTAGCAGGGTGCTTTATGGAACTCGAATTTCCTTATTGGTAGGTACTACAGTTGGAATAATGAGTGGATTAATTGGGTGTGTAATCGGTTTGTACTCTGCCTATTATCGAAAGCTCGACAATATATTGATGAGATTTATGGACGGAATTATGTCTATTCCAGAAATTTTGTTAGCCATAATCCTTATGGCATCTTTAGGACCAAGTACATTAAATGTTCTTATTTCCTTATCGGTGGTATTTATTCCAACCGTTGCAAGGACCATTCGTTCAGCAGCACTTTCAGTTAAGGAGCAGCCATATATTGAAGCATTGAAATCGATTGGTGCAAGTTCCAAGCGAATCATATGGTGCCATATACTACCTAATTGTCTTTCTTCCTTGCTCGTGCAAACGGCATATGTTTTTTCATTCGCCATCATTATTGAGTCTTCCTTGAGCTTTTTAGGGGTGGGTACTCCTCCTCCAACACCAAGCTGGGGTGCTATTTTACAGGAAGGTGCAGTGGTCATTGATGTCGGATGGTGGATGACTGTTTTTCCTGGAGCTGCAATTTTGCTTACAATCGTGTCCTCCAATTTGTTGAGTGATGGGATTAGAGATTTCATTGATCAGCATTCACGTTAATGAAAGGTAAACTATAGATTTTCTAGGGGTGATGGGATTGAGCAGTAGCAAAATGTTAAAAGAGACAGTATTGAATGTAAAAGACCTTAAAGTTTCGTTTTCCACAGATGAAGGATATTTAACGGCAGTAGACGGAGTTTCTTTTGAATTAAATAAAGGGGAAGTATTAGGAGTTGTAGGAGAATCTGGATGCGGGAAAAGTGTTACTTCTTTATCTATACTTCGATTACTAGATCGGAAAAAAACCAAGATTGATGGGGATATCCAGTTTAATGGACAAAATTTATTGGAACTAAAAGAAAGAAATTTAAGGAAAATTAGAGGGAATTCCATTTCTATGGTCCATCAAAATCCAATGTCTTCTCTTAATCCGGTTTATACGATAGGCAATCAATTATCTGAAACGATTAGGTTGCATCAAAAGGTTTCAAAATCGGAAAGTATGCAAAAATCAATTGAGCTATTGAGATTGGTTGGAATTCCTTCACCGGAAGAAAAGATTCATTCCTATCCTCATCAATTATCAGGAGGCATGAAGCAGAGAGTCATGATTGCACTTGCTCTTGCATGTCAACCGAAAATTTTGATCGCAGATGAACCAACAACTGCGTTGGATGTAACTATTCAGTCGCAAATACTTGAATTAATGCACAAGTTAAAAGAGGAAATGGATATGAGCGTTATTTTCATCACCCATGATCTTGGTGTTGTAGCAGAATTTTGTACGAAGGTTGTGGTCATGTATTTAGGACAAGTTGTGGAAAGTGCGGATGTAAAAAGCATCTTTAAATCGCCTTTGCATCCTTATACAAAAGGGTTGCTAAAATCCATTCCAAGAATAGATGGTGAAAGAAATCGACAGCTATTCAGCATAGAAGGTGCCGTTCCCTCTCTCCAGGAAATTCCGAAAGGGTGCAGATTTTCGAATCGCTGTACATATGTCACCCAAAAATGTTTGGATAAAGCACCGGAATTAAAAGAGAGAAGCGAAGGTCATTACGCTAGATGCTGGTTGTAATTACGAATAATGAGTGAAGGGAGAGAAGTTCGTGCAAATAATGGAAGACAACTCGAAACTGATTGTCCAGGTTAATCACTTGAAGGTATATTTTAAATCATTTAAAGCGGTCAATGATATTTCTTTTCATATTCATGAAGGAGAAACCTACGGGATCGTAGGTGAATCAGGCTCGGGCAAGAGTACAACGGTTAGATCCATATTAAAACTTGTAGAGACAACAGATGGAGAAATTTATTATAAAAATAAAGAAATCTCTAAAATGGATAATAAATCATTTCAAGGATTACGCAAAGAAATCCAGATGATTTTTCAAGATCCGCTGGCATCTTTGGATCCTAAAAAAAGTATTGGTGATTCCATCGTGGAAGTTTTGAAAATTCATAAACTGTATTCACCGAAAGAAAGATCATATATTGCATTTGAAATGTTGAAGAAGGTTGGTTTATCTACTGAACATTATTATAAATTTCCTCACCAAATTTCCGGAGGACAAGCCCAAAGGGTCAGTATTGCAAGAGCATTGGCGATTAATCCTTCCTTGCTGATATGCGACGAGCCAGTTTCCGCTTTGGATGTTTCCATTCAAGCGCAAATTATCAACCTTTTGCTTGAATTAAAAGAAAAATATAAATTAACGTTAATTTTTATCGCACATGACTTGGGTGTTGTACGCCATATTTCGGACAGAATTGGAACGATGTATTTAGGAAATTTGGTCGAGGAAGCGCCTACGGATGAATTGTTTTCTAACCCATTGCATCCTTATACACAATTATTATTATCATCCATTCCTATTCCGGAACCTGGTTGTAAGAGAGATAAAATAATTTTAAAAGAGGAAGGGCAGCCTGTACCGGATATGGATAGTGGGTGCATCTATCGTTTTAAATGCCATAAATATACAGAAGTGTGTAATTATGTAAATCCTGAGCTTCAAAAAGTTTCAGAAGGTCATTTTGTCGCTTGTCATTTATATGCGTAGTTCATATAAAAGTGGAAACGAAGATAGAGGGATAACTAGTTATTAAAAATCAGGTTTTACCTGCCACTAATAAGCAGTTGATTATATAAAAAATTAAAATCTGACAATCTATAGGAAAGAGAGTGAATGCTACATGACAAATTTATCTCGGGAAGAACTTATTGAATTGGATCGCAAGTTTTTTATTCATCCTACCTCTTCTATTCAAAAGCAGCATACAGAAGGAGCTTCCTTTATTTTTACAGAAGGAGAAGGCATTTACTTAAAAGATATTAGTGGAAAAAAAGTAATAGATGGGATGTCATCCTTGTGGAATGTTAATGTAGGCCACGGTAGAAAGGAGCTTGCTGAAACCGCTTCTGCTCAAATGGAAAAGCTGGCTTTCTCCTCTGCGATGTCCACTTTCAGCCACGAGCCGGCTATTGTGTTGGCGGAAAAGCTCGCCACTTTGACTCCTGGAGATTTAAATGCAGTATTTTTTACCTCCGGAGGGTCAGAATCAAACGATTCGGCATTTAAGCTAGCGAAACACTACTGGCGGATAAAAGGAGAGCCGCAAAAAAATAAAATTATTTCACGTGAAAAAGCATATCACGGCATTAGCATGGGAGCAACCAGTGCTACGGGGATTAAAGAATTTTGGAATATGTCAGGCACAAAGTCACCTGATTTTTTGCATGCAGCAAAGCCTGTCAATAATTATTATGGAAGTGAGCGGTTATCCGATTCAGAATTAGACGAAGTGCAAAGTATCCGATCTATCATTAATGAAGAAGGACCAGATACAATTGCCGCGTTTATTGCTGAGCCGATTCAAGGAGCAGGGGGGATGATCGTACCGTCTGATGAGTACTTCAAGCAAGTAAGAACGCTGTGTGATGAATACAACATTCTGTTTATTGCGGATGAAGTAATTACAGGGTTTGGTCGTACAGGCAAAATGTTCTGCACCCAGCATTGGAACGTAGTGCCAGATATTATGACGATTGCAAAAGGCATTACGAGTGGATATGTTCCACTTGGAGGAGTATGTGTTTCCAAAAAAGTGCATGATACCTTAATTGAACTGTCGGCAGGTACTCTGTTCCATGGATTTACTTATAGCGGACATCCTACCGCATGTGCAGTAGCATTAAAAAACATTGAAATTATTGAGAAAGAAAATCTTGTAGAAAACTCGAAAGAACGTGGAGAACAAATGCTCAAAGGATTTTTAGCTTTAAAGAATGAATTTGAAATCGTTGGAAATGTTCGCTCGATGGGATTATTGGGGGCATTTGACCTTATGCGTGATCCAGACCTAGGCATCGAGTTTTCTACTAATCTTCAAATTGCTTCTAAATTCGTGGAACATGCGGCTGACCGTGGGCTTGTTTGCAGATCTGTTACATATGATGGAAAAAACACGATTGTCCTTGCTCCTCCGTTAATTATTAATACAAATCAAATGGATGATATTATCGGGATTATACGTGAGACTATTCTTGAAGTAAAAAAAGAACTGGCTCTGGCTTTGTAATTTCGACTTTCATGTTAAAAATGTTCATGGACCATCTGTACAAAAGGCAGTCTGCCCTTTTTAATTCTTTTCCAACAGGACAGGATGGTTCTGAATATTCTATCGATTGAGGTACCCAATATTTATAGGAGGTAGATAGAGATGAAGTTTTCTGAATACGCTACTTATGATGGTATCGGTCTTGCTGAGTTAGTTAGAAGAAAAGAAGTAACCCCTGAAGAATTGAAAGATGTTGCTCTTAGAGCGGTTGAAAAAATAAATCCTATTATTAACGCAGTGGTGGCAACTTATCCTAATCGAGCAATGGAGGATATGAAACAACTTACACCTAATGCCCCTTTTTTTGGAGTCCCTTATTTACTGAAGGAGACGAGTCCGCAAGCTGTTGGGATTCCTTCATGTATGGGCAGCCGTTTGGCAGAGGGGTATACAACATCGGAAGATAGTGAACTTGTCATCCGATTTCGTAAGGCCGGACTTGTTTTACTAGGTACAACAACTACCCCTGAAGTACAGTTTAACTTTTCTACAGAGTCTATTATGTATGGTCCTACACGAAATCCTTGGAATCTTCAGTTGAGCGCTGGAGGATCAAGCGGTGGTTCGGCTGCCGCGGTAGCTGCAGGGATAGTGCCAATCGCCCAAGGAAATGATGGTGCTGGCTCGATTCGCCAGCCCGCCTCCGTGAATGGGTTAGTTGGGTTAAAGCCTACTCGAAGTCGTGTGCCATTTGGTCCAACGTCAAGCGAACCGCTAAACGGACTTGCCTCCAATTTTGCCTTAACCAGATCTGTCCGTGATGCGGCAGCTCTTCTCGATGCTGTTGGGGGGGCAGATATAGGATGCTACTCTTCTCCCGAAATACCAAAACGGCCTTATTTAACGGAATTAGAAAATACTCCAAAGAAACTTCGAATTGCTTGGATGTCCAAGCCTATTAATGGAGCACCAGTAGATCAGGAGTGTATTGAATCTCTTCATCAAACAGTTCAGCTTTGTAGGGATTTAGGACATGAATTGGTAGAAGATGCTCCTGTCATTGATAATGAAGCGCTTTTCCTTGCAACTTTCCGCATATGGGCGGCTAACATTAGTCGTAATTTAGAAACCGTGGCAAAAGTCTTAAATCGGAAACCTTCCATTGACAATATGGAAAATGTATCATGGTCTGCTTATCAATATTATAAAACCATGAAAGCATCCGACTTGTTGGAAGCTTTAAGTATCAACAATACTATTTCAAGGGAGGTTGGTTTGTTTTTTACGAAATATGATGTGCTCTTAACCCCAACGACAGCACGCTTGCCAGTTCCATTAGGAGTACTTAATATGAATGCACCTGGTATAGATATTTGGAACTGGACGAAACAAATTTTGGACTATTCTCCATTTACATACTTGTTTAACACGACAGGTCAGCCAGCTATATCATTGCCGCTTGGATGGAGTAAAGAAGGACTTCCAATCGGAATGCAATTTGTTGGTCGTTTTGGTGACGAGACTACACTTTTTAGGTTGGCTGGCCAGCTTGAGCAAGCAAGTCCTTGGAAAGAAAAACGACCTCTTTTACACGAGGAAGAGATACCATTAATCACTTCACAGGGAGAATAGATCCTAGTAGTTTCTCTAAAAATATTAAGTGCTGTGCCTTTAATAAAGTAAAACTTCCATCAGTGGGGGCTTCCTTCCCCATTGATGGTTAGTTGAACCAATCGGACTTTTACGTGCAGTTATCTTCCACCTGTATTCCTTGATTTCTTAGAATCTTGAGGTGGGGGACTTACTGCCTGTTAAGAGTGGGATAAATGGAAAGAAAGGGGAAGAACGATGAAGATATATGAATTAAGTGCAGATGAATTGCTTGAGCATTATCGTTCCAACAAATTATTGCCAGTTGAAGTAGTAATGAACCTTTTTGAATTTATTGAAGAAAAAAATCCGATTATAAATGCTTTTGTGACATTAAATAAGGAAGAAGCATTAATACAGGCAGAGGAGTCGGAGAAACGATATAAAGAAGGAACAAATATACGTGCACTTGAAGGCATACCGGTTGCGATAAAAGACCTTGTCAATACAAAAGGAATAAAAACAACGCATGGCTGTCTTATTTACAAAGATAACATTCCTGATCGTGATGCAACGATAGTTAAAAGGTTAAAAGAAGCTGGAGCTATCATTATGGGGAAAACGAATACACCTGAGTTTGGATTTAAAGGAACAACAGAAAATGCTCTTTTTGGTCCTACGAAAAGCCCCTGGAATTTGGATTATCAATCGGGAGGTTCAAGTGGAGGGGCTGCAGCTTCCATTGCTTCAGGATTTGTGCCACTTGCACAAGGGGGGGATGGTGCAGGTTCAATTAGAATTCCATCAGCCCTATGTGGAGTATATGGATTTAAGCCAACCTTTGGGCGTGTTCCGTTAGATAATGATATGGGTGCTGTTTTTAATAATCATAATCCATTTATTTTTTATGGTCCAATCACAAGAACGGTAACAGATGCTGCTTTAATGTTTGATGTAATTCAAGGTGAGGCGCCTTCCGATCCGTTCTCTTTGCCAAAATTAGATGTATCTATTTATGATATTCTAAAAAAAGAAGCACGCAATGAGTTTGTCATTGGTTATTCATTGGATTGTGGTATATTTGAGGTAGAAATTGAAACAAAAGATGCATTTTTAAAACGGATAGATAAATTTAAAGAATGGGGTTTGCGTGTTGAACCTGTAGAGATCTCTATGAAAAAAACATGTAAGGAGTATATAGACTTTTTTGATAAGATTTGGACGACACATTTAGGTGCGGGTGTAAAGCCTCTAATGGATAATCATGCAGATAAGGTATCAGAAGGCTTAAAAAATGTAGTTCAACGAGCCGATGGTTTATCTGCAATAGAATTTGATAGACTAGGAGAATATCGTTCTTATTTATGGCATATGATGCAAAGTATGTTTGAAACATATGATGTCATTCTTACTCCAACACTTGCTACAAATAAAATAGCCTATGATGCAGATAAACCGGAAGAGATTAATGGACATGCTACGGAAGATTATGATTATACCTTTTTATATACGAGTATTTCAAACTTGACAGGTCAGCCAGCAGTTTCCATTCCAATTGGATTCACAGAAAAAGGAATTCCAATTGGAATGCAAGCAATTTGTAAAAGATTGGATGATGTTACTCTTTTCCAATTTGCTAAATGGGTAGAAGAACATCTGAAAACACCCACATTGGCTAAAATTGCTGCTACTATTTATCAGGGAGTTAATGAGAAGTAAGATTTAAGCAGATAGAAAGTACTTATATCACAGTTTAAACAGTCACTAATAGGTGTCAGTTCTTTATTCCTCTAGTACATCAGCCTTCTGCAAGTTTGCCAATTATCAATAAAGTGTTAAATAACACAAGTCCTCATCCTGTTTGAAGGGTGAGGATTATTTGACTCTTTATTTATTGATTTAAGAAGCGGAGAAAAATAGTGAAATAGTATTAATTGATTTACTCTTTGATTTTTCAAAGTATTAAAGATTACAATATTCATATCTTTATAAATATATAATAAAACATTCATGAATGTATGCATACTCTGGAACCAATAGATGGTATATTGCGCAAACTAATGAGTTAGAGTTCACTTCATGGTAGAAAGGAGAATGTCATGTCAACAATGTTATTATATGAAAAAATTGCAGGAGTCATTGAAGATGGAATAAATAATGGAAAATATCAAATAGGAGAAAAGCTTCCTTCGGAAAGGGAATTGTCTAAATATTATAATATTAGCAGAAACGTGATACGTGAATCGGTGAAATTGCTGAAAGAGAAAGGGTTAGTAGAAGTTGTGCAAGGAAAGGGGAGTTATGTTGCCCACCATTATAGTGCCAATTTGATTGGCAATGTTAAACGAATTATGAAGTATAATAATGGGAAATTGCAAGATATTGTGGAAATAAGAGAAATGTTAGAACAGAAAATAGGAGAATTAGCTGTTGACCGTGCAACAAATGAACAAATTAATCATTTAGAAACAATAGTAGACCGGATGAAGGAAGAAATCGACAATTCTAAACAAATTGCTGCATTGGATTTAGAATTCCATATCACGTTGGCTAAATGTACACAAAATCCACTTTTTTTAGAATTAATGAATACTATTTCTGTTCTTTTAGATGAGACTATTTATTTATTAATGACTATGTTTCCACAAACAAAAAAGGATGGTATATCCCATCATGAACAGATAGTAAAAGCCATTAAAAGTCGTGATAAAAATCTAGTCAAAATGCTGATTACCGAGCATCTATTATTAGTTCGAAACGAAATGGAACAAGTCTCTGATATTTTGAGAAATGAACTGTAGTATAGTTAAAATGGATTAAAAGTGTCAGGTACCCTAAAAAGACATTTGTCCAAGGACAATGGGTGCCTGAACAAGTTGTTCTTGAATAGCTTTCATACGGAATTCTTTACTTAACAACGAATGCCATAAATTAAAAGATAAAGCAGTTAATTGCATCTTTTTGCTAATCGTTTCCAAAAATCAACAAACTAAATTAAGTGCATACGAATTTCTAATTATTGCAATCTGCTAAAAAACACATCAACATCTTCAACTTTTGAAACAAGATTAGGAATATCTCTTAAGGAAAGATTGGTCAAACAGCTTTTTAAATAATACGTTTTTTCATTGGTGGTTTTGTTTAATCGTGATCCTAACCGTGCGTTGATGAAGCCTGATTTAAGAACAATAGGATTTTCTTTTAAGAATTTTTCGATTTCATTCGATTTAACCGTATATAGGGTGGTATCTTCTCGATTATTATAATAGTGGCCGATTAGGTACCCAGCAATAGCATATCCTTGTAAGAGGATGGATGAAACAAAAAAATCGCTTAATGGATTTCCTTTCTCAACGGAATAGGCTGTTTGTGGTATTTTTAATAATTTTTTATAGGACTCTGGATTAGGAAGAACTACTTTAACGCCTTCAAATTCTTCAAAGGTACCTAATAAGTCAATGTCTTCTGGAGAGTAATAAACTTTTTTCTCCTCCTGTTGTATTTCTTCCATAGCAGCAGCTGCTTCTTGAATCACTTGATTATTATTGGGTATACCGTCAAATTTTTCACTAATAATTTCGGTTAGCGCTTCTTGGATGCATTTTTGCACCAAAGGTCTAGCCGTATTTATGAACTGTTGCGTTACTTTGAATTTAAATCGTTCTTTTATGACAAATTTAATAAAATCATCATTTGGACTTTCAAATATTTCTTTAATGACAGATTTGAAAGATTGAGAGTACATTAAAGATTCAGCAAGAGTTTTGATACTTTCATAGTCGTAGAGGTTTTTAGAAAATTTAATTAAGTGATTAAAATCATCTTCACTGTAGTTGGTAAGGTTAAAAATGAAAAAGGGAGTAGAATCCATTATATTGGTATTATTTAAGTCAGTAAAAAAATGATATTCAATGCCATTCGTTAAAATACCGAGACGAACATTTGGGAAGGTGCTAAAATATCTACTTAATTGAGGAGCATTTTTAACTATCTTGCTGTTCACCGGTTTTGCTTCGACAAATATTTTTGGCTCTCCATTGATTGAGATAGCGTAGTCAACCTTTTCATTTTTTTTATGGAAATCTGCCGTGAATTCCGGAGTAACTTCTTGAGGACTATAAGTGTCATAACCTAAACCTCTGAGAAAAGGTAAAATTAAAAATTGCTTGGTCGATTCCTCGTTCTTAATTAGCTCTTTATTTTCAATCACAACTTTATTTAACATTTCTAAAGTTTCCTTAAGATTCATATTAACACTCTCCGGTTTTATTCTTATTTTAGCATTTCTTCTAGTTAATCCTTTAGCAACTTGTATGTACGTATCAATCTAGTACTAGCTCACTTAAAATTTAAAAGGTTAAATAACGGAGTCTACATCTAGCGAATAAACTGCAATTATGTTAGTACTAAAGTACTTAATTAAATAATATCATTTTTCTTCCAAATTTTCTCTGGAATTTTTATTTTTTCATAATTTTCTCATATTTTATATGTTGTATCTCTAGAAGCAGATTCTGCCCAATATCCAGTCATAAAATTTAGTAAGAACCAATTCTATATTGCCCTACACAAGTGAAAGGTGATGATTGTTATCAGCGGCTATTTCACTATCATAGGCAATATAATGAACGGGATACGGACACTCAAAGATAGATTCATTTTTTTATCTTCTTTGTTAAGTTCGCATGAAACGGTTCCTTCATCATGCAAACACAGAGTTGCTTATAATTGATTTATAAATGGGGACAAACTATATTGAAAGCGCTTGGTGACTCGACTCGGCGGCACATATTAGACGAACTATCCGAACGCAATGAGATGACGTAGTATGAACTTACGGTACGTCTCATTATGAAGTATAACCTTGCTATTTCGCGACAAGTGATAGCTAAACATCTTTTTGTATTGGAAGATGCAGGGCCTGTAAAATCATAATGAAAGGGAAAATATCGAGTGGTAATAGTTAATAACGAGCCACTTAAAAAATTGCTGAAAGGATGGATAGAGTAATTCTAGAAAATCGGAACAGGACTTCTTCTGACAAATGTGTGGTGGTTTTGCTTGCAGTCAGATTATTAGCGCAACATCAAGTGTCAAAAATATCAAAGGAGGCAATAACCATATGAAAATTATTGTTACTAGTATATTTGTACAAGATCAAGATAAGGCACTGGCATTTTATTCAGAAAAACTGGGATTTGTAAAAAAAGAGGACGTTCCCGTTGGAGAATATCGGTGGATAACACTGGTTTCTCCAGATGATCAAGATGGTACCGAGCTATTACTCGAACCTAATCACCGTCCTGCTGCTAAAGAGTATCAAAAGAAAATAAGTACGGAGGGCATTCCAGCAGCAATGTTTGGCGTTGCAGATATTCATAAAGAATACAAACGATTAACGGAAAAAGGCGTGAAGTTTACGATGGAACCGACTGAAATGGGTGCAGTCACAATAGCTATCTTCGACGATACATGTGGCAACCTTATTCAGATACTACAGAAGTAACCTATGATAAATGAACGTAATTCTTAACGACTTTATGGTGGATTTTTTAGATAGGTGAAGTGTCTTTTATCAAACATTATTCAACTTTATGTGAACCCTGTCCTAATTTAGGATGGGGTTCTACTATATAAGAGAACGCTTTGATTGATATCAAATAGAAACGAATATTAATTTGTTAAAATTATTATAGATAGAATTGAATTTTCAACAAAGGAGAAAAAATATAACTGTTAAAGTAAAATTAGAAGATATAATTATCAACTTTGTTTTTTTAAAAGTAAAGAAATCAAGCGGAAAAAAGAAAGATCAGAGCAAAAATGAACACTTGAATAGAGTACAGTGTTAAAATAAGTAATAAAGGAAGAAAAATTACATAAATAAGGTTGAAACGGGGAAAGGAATCAAATGAGTACAATAACAAAGAAAAAAAGTAACAAAATTTTTAAATTTTCACGTGCATTATTGGTGATTATTGGGGGAATTATTACAGCTTATGGATTAGAAGCCATTTTAATTCCAAACTCTGTATCAGATGGTGGTGTAACAGGTTTAAGTATTGTTGGTTCGCAATTTGGCTTACCATTAGGACTTCTAATTGCTGTATTAAATATTCCGTTTGTGTTTCTAGGATATAAACAAATTGGGAAAAGCTTTGCCATTTATTCTGTAATTGGAATCGCTTCACTAGCCGTTAGCACGAGTCTTATGCACCATGTGCCAACGATTATAGATGGAGATACGTTGCTTGTAACCGTTGTTGGTGGGATTATTATCGGTTTTGGAATGGGTCTGGCTTTGCGTAACGGCGGCGCATTAGACGGAATTGATATGTTAGCCGTATTGCTTTCTCGGAAATTGCCTTTTGGAACAAGTGATCTTATTCTATTTTTAAATATGTTTGTTTTTGTTATTGTATCTACGGTGTTTGGTCTTCAAGGGGCTATTTTATCGGCCATTGCTTATTATATTGCATCGAAAGTGATACATATTGTAGAAGAAGGTTTAAGTGGTTCGAAAACCTTTAATATTATTACCGATCATCCGGAATTAATGGTGGAGACAATTCGTGATCGATTAGGCCGTGGAGCTACGTATAAACTAGCTCAAGGTGGTTATTCACAAGAAGAATTTAAGGAAATTACCTGTGTTATTAACCGCCTTGAAGAAAGTAAAATGAAAGAAATTATCCGTGAAATTGATCCGAAAGCCTTTGTCGCAATTTACGATGTATCCGAAGTAAAGGGTGGGAACTTTCAAAAGAAAAATATTCATTAATAATTTAGTTAGCATATAAACGGATATAGTGGAGGGTTGGAAAAAGAGGGACTGAAAATGGTTCCTCTTTTTTCGATTTTAGGGAAGAAGGATGGGGGTAAATTAGTAAAAGGACGAACCATTGTATTAAAAAATAGACTTGAATCTGGTGTTTCGCTATGTTTTCTGAATTATGTAAAAGTTCTTATGGAATGAAGAAGCTATTTAAGAAGAGGGCTGATTTTAGTCTTATGTAATATACATGTTACCATGTTGTAAAATTTAGTCCGCATTTTCCTATAAGAGGATTTTATTGGGGGATTTAATAAGATGGATAATAATTCCTCTATCAATTTTCACCCTTTATTATCATAGCTTTATACTAGCAATCTTGTTTTTACCAAGTTTTGTGCCATGATTGAAAATATTACATTTGATAGTCTAGTAGTAGATAATGAACTACTACTGGAGGCACAAGATATGAACAAATTTAAAAAAATAATGGTAGCAGCAGGTTTAATCGTAACGATTTCCGCATTTACGTTAACAAATGAAACAGAAGCAGCAACAAATCGTACAATACATAATGGGGACACATATTGGAAAATAGCAAAGGGGTTTGGCGTTCCGGTGAAAAGTGTAATGAATGCCAACGATAGCAAACCACTTATTGCAGGTGAAACAATGATTCTGCCTAACGCTACTATTTCCGCTACCGATAAAGATTTAATGGCACGTTTAGTGCATGCAGAAGCAGTGGGGGAGCCATATGCTGGAAAAGTCGCTGTTGCTGTTGTTATCCTGAATCGTGTAAAAAGTAATCAATTTCCAAATACAGTCCGTGAAGTTATTTACCAGGTCACAGATGGACATTATGCATTTACTCCTGTACAAAATGGACAGATCAATAAATCAGCTGATGCTGCATCGAAAAGGGCAGTAAATGAAGCAATTGCTTTAGATGGATCAGGGAATGGATCTTTATTCTTCTATAATCCGAAAACCTCAAGCAGCAAATGGATTTTATCCCGTTCTGTTACAGTGGAAATCGGGAATCACCGATTTGCAAGATAAGAAAGGGATGAAAGAATGTCTTCAAAGAGCTTTGACTTTTTGGAGGCATTTTTTATTTGGAGAAAATAAGGTGTAATTAGTTACTATTTTTCAATGTTTTTAGTGAAATGGTATGCTTCTACAGATATTATTAGTAGATTTATATAGTGTAAGAATAAATAAAGTATAAACATGGACTTACGATGGATATCAAATACAAATATCATTGCGGATGAGGTTTAAATAAAAGATACCAGTTATCCTCCATATATGACAACTATTCTGTATAATAAAAATAACAATTAAAGTAAATTCTTTATTTACTATCCATCAATCTCTCAAGGGTGATTTCATTGAATCAAAAGGAAGATTTTTTTGAAAGAAAAAAAAGACAAATAGGTGTTCATTTAAATGAAGTGCAGAAAAAGGCTGTTCTTCATACGGAGGGACCTTTCCTATTGCTTGCAACCCCCGGTTCCGGGAAAACAACTACTACGATTATGCGCATAGGTTACTTAATAGAAGAAAAGCGAGTGCATCCCTCACGTATTAAAGCCGTAACGTTTAGTAAAGCAGCTGCTTCCGATATGAAAGAAAGGTTTAAACGATTTTTTCCTGACCACCCAGATAATTCAGTAGATTTCTCCACGATCCATAGTCTATCCTTACAAGTTGTTCGTGATTATTTTTATTCAAAGGGAATATCCTATCAATTAATTGAAGGGAAAGCGGATCAAAACTCAAGTAGTCCTCCTGTACAGAAGAAACAAATTCTGAGAAAAATTTTTAAATCGGTCAATCATGAAAGTGTTTCAGAGGATCAGTTAGAGGAATTAACAAATTATATTAGCTTTATTAAAAACAAGCTGCTCCCTAAAAGAAATTGGTCGAGTGTTAAATGTGATGTTCCAAACGCAGAGCAAATCTTAACAGATTATGAAAAATATAAGAGAGCAGATCAAAATAAGTTGTTAGTTGATTTTGATGATATGCTTACCATTGCAAATGCAGTATTTGCGAAAGATGCTGCACTCTTAAGAAAATATCAGCAAAAATATGATTATATCCTAACAGATGAGAGTCAAGATTCTTCAATGGTTCAGCATGCTATAATTGAAAAATTAGTGCAGCAGCATCAGAATTTGTATGTGGTTGCAGATGATGATCAATCGATTTACGGTTGGAGGGCAGCAGAGCCGCAATATTTGCTCCAATTTAAAAAAGTTTATCCACATGCCGTTATTTTAATGATGGAGAAAAATTACCGTTCTTCAAAGGAAATTGTCGAAACAGCGAACCAATTCATTAAACAAAATAAAAATCGTTATGATAAAAATATGCATACAGAAAATCCACCCAATAAACCGATAGTAATTAAATGTTTTGAAGACTATAAATTCCAGGCGAAATATTTAGCACAAGAAATAAACAAGCTGCAAAACTATCAAGATGCGGCCATTTTATTCCGAAATAAATCATCCGCTATCATCATAATAAATGAATTTGACAGAGCTGGTATTCCTTTTTATATGAAAGACCATGAAAATCGTTTCTTTTCGCATTGGGTTGTAAAAGATATTTTAAACTTTATGCGTTTTTCCTTTAATGATAGGAGACTAGATATATTTGCAGAAATTTCTAGGAAACTGACCCTTTATATTTCAAAAGACCAAGTAGATAGCATGAAGAAATGGCAACCCCAGGATTCCGTGTTTGATGTTCTTTTAAAACATATGAAGTGGAACAATAGCCAAGCGAGCATCTTAAAAGAATATAAAACTATTTTTCAAAAGATGAAAGGAACATCCCCACTTGAAGCAATCCGAACTATTCGTTTTCAGTTGGGGTACGAGGAAACGCTGATAAAAATTGCAAAAAAATTAGGATATAATAAAGAATATTTACTGGGAATTCTTTTTACATTAGAAGAAATGGCGGATTCACTAGAAACAATGGAAGAGTTTGCAGCGAGGCTTAAACATTTGGAAACGGTGTTAGAGCGTTCTAGGTTTAATAAAAACAAAAATGCCGTTACTCTCTCAACGCTGCACAGTTCAAAAGGATTAGAGTTTAAGCGAGTCTATATGGTTGATTTAATTAATGGGGTAATCCCATCCGCTGAGGACATCGAAGAATTTGAAAATGGCAGCGCTCAGCTTCTAGAGGAAGCAGTTCGCCTATTTTATGTTGGTATGACAAGAGCGGAACATTCATTGGAATTGCTTTCTTATAACAAACAATATGGCAGCCGGGTTATGCCGTCAAAATTTGTAGGGAATGTAAAAAACATCATAAATCCGCCAGTGAAAGTAATAAAAAAGAAACCACAAGGCAGTAAGAATAATCCACAATCAACTGCCTTATTACATTATAGTAAAGAAATAGAAACATTTATTCAAAAAGAAAATATCCCTATTTTTCTTGCAAGTAAGGTGTGTCAATACCTTATCGAAAACTGTCATGCACCTAATGACAAATATGTAACTGGAAAATATAAAATCTATCCCTCGGTTGTTCAAGCGTTAGAATCATTAATTAAACAGGGATATTTAGAATTTGCAGGAGAAAAAGGCAGGCAAGATCGATATTATAAAAATGTATTCTATGCAAATTCTGTAACGAAAAAGGAAGATGCTATTATTCAAATTTCCTTATTTGATCAAGAATAATTTATCGGCTAAAACAGGATAGAACGATTAATGCCTGCTCCCCGAAGCGTTAATATTTAGAGTAGGGGGACAGGCAGCTTTATTTAAATAGCCGGTCAATTTGTTCGCGGTCATAATCCAATATCCAAAGGTTTAATTCTTTATATAGCGTATATAAAGAATTTTTATTTGCCGCAATAACGTCACAGCCTCGATCGTCATAAAGGTGATAAATCATTTTTCTGGTCACATTTATAAAGTATATATCACAACCAGGCCGATCGTTATTTTTTAAGATGCGTGTCGGATGTGGAAAATCCTCATAGCTTATAGCGGACAGCAGCTGACTGTACCGGATATCTTTCTTTTTACACTTCAGAACAAATCGATGTGTGACCATATCTTCGTCAAAATCAGGTTCGGTGAACACACTGGGCAATAATTGATACTGTAGTCTGCGTAACAATTTTTTGCTCTTAACATATTTTTGATACACTTTTGTTGGTCTTTTTTGCAAAAAATTATCCTTCTTTTCACAATGAATGTCCGTGACAAGCAATAGTTCATCTGTATCATGAAAAACATGATTAAAAATACCTGTGCTTCTTTCGTTAATTTGTTGAAGATTACGTTCATCTAAATGGTTCACCGAGGGTATAGCAATTTCAAAACGTATACCATATTTCCATGAATAAAATAGTGGTGGTCTAAGGGGAAGTTGATCAAAACTCTTCTTCATCAATTGAGTTAACTCGTTTAACATTAGCGATACTCCTGACTTCATTGGATAGTGTTTTCATTATAACAAAAAAAGTCACAGTGACGTCCCGAATTTAATCGGATTTTGTCGAAGTTTGATAGTTTAGAAGAATTTTTTATGCTTTTCGCTATATTTAAAATGGAGGTCACTGAAAAAGATGTGGGAATTTTCTTTGGATGTGGAGAGACTAGTTCATTATTTTTTCCAAAAATGATCATTTTTCTGTGTCTTCCTTAAAGTGTGAAAGAGTTATAGATACGGGCAGCAGGAAATTATCGAAAAGATAAAAATAATCCAGCAGGAAAACAAAAATCCAAACGATGCTTCTTCCATTTATACACTTTGGGAAAAGTTCAAACATATTAATAAAGAGATTCTTTCTATATACCAACAATTACGAAATCAATCTTCTAAATAAAGTATCACCAATGTTTCCTGCATAAAGATATAAATCTAGATAATCATTTATTTGGTTAGTAGTCGTTATTTATCATAATAATAACTCTCCCTTTCTATACAAAAAATCCTCTTCCTAAGAAGAGGATTTTTATTTTTATATAAAAAGGTACCTCTTCTTATCGTTCAAAGCTATGCTTTGTTGGAATTAGCACCATCAAAAAAATGTGGTTGCTGAGGTTTCATCGGGCCAGTCCCTCCACCTCTCTGGATAAGAGATTTTTTGTATATGTAATATTTTTTTTAATTCTAACTGAAATACTATGAATTGTCAATCGTTTAAACTTGATCACAGTGACGACCCGAATTTAGTCGGAGTTTGTCGAAGTTAATGGATTAGAAGAATTTTATTCTTTACGCTTTCCCTATGTATTAAGTGGAGGTCACTGGGAAAATCAGTGAATGAAGAGGGGGATGAAGAAGTTCCCTTGTATATAGAGAAAAATGAAATTAACGCGAGATTCTTTTCACGTTTCTCAAATTTATCAATTTCTCGCTTAAAGGCTATAGGGATAAGCATCGATAGCCCTTTTTAAGTCTTAAGTCTTAGTTATTTCTAAATCTCTGGTTCATTATGAAAAATGTGGAAAGTTTAGTATGATAAAGCAGTAATTATTAAATTTATACGAGGAGGACAAATGAAATCTATTATTCGTTTTAGTATGAAAAATACGGTCGCTTTATGTTTAATTGTTGCGATGCTGATTGGAGGAGGGATTTATTCTGTTCAGAAAATGAACGTTGAAAAATACCCTGGAGTGGATATTCCTTATTTAAGTGTATTCATTTCCTACCCTGGTGCATCGCCGGAGCAGGCATCGAAGGATATTGCAGAACTTGTTCAGAAGGAAGTCATGAATATTAATGGAGTGAAAAACGTATACTCCGACGCGACGGCATGGGGAGTTTGGATCACACTCGAATACGAAATGAGTGTAGATATGGATGATGGGGAGGATCTTGCAAGACAAGCCATCTCTAAAGTCAAGCTACCAGAGACGGCAGGTCAGCCTGAATACATGCGTCAATCTCCTGATGGTGAAGCAGTTTATAAAGTAGGTCTTTATGCAGATGGAGATCAGAAGGACATACAAAACTATGTAAAAACAGAAGTAGTTCCTGCTTTAGAAGGAATCGAAGGTGTAGCAGAGGTTAAAGCTGCAGGTATTGATGAAAATAAGCTGTTTGTTGAGCTTTTACCGGAAAAGCTAACACAATATGGATTGACGCTTGATGAGGTAAAGCAAGCAATCTTGGCCAATCATTTATCCATTCCAACTGGTGAAGTTGCTGTTAACGACGAAGTATTGCCTGTGCGCGTAAGCAAAGAGCTCAGCTCAGTAAAGGGCGTTCAAAATATCAACATTCCTTTACCTAATAAAGCAACGGTTAAAGAGGGATCATCCGTACCATCTATTCCATCTATCCAATTAAAAAAAATTGCAAATGTCAGCATTGGGAAGGGGGAGCAAAATAGTTATACTAGAATTAATTCTAAGCCGGCTGTCATTATCGATTTAACTATTGAATCGGGAGAAAATACGGTTGCTATTGTAAAAGAAGCCAATAAAATGTTAAAAGAAATGGATATTCCATCTAATTATAAATTGGATACACTTTCCGATCAATCGATATCCATTCAGGAATCGGTTTCATCGATGCTGCGTGAAGCAATATTAGGTGCCGTAATGGCTGTTATTGTTACGTTATTATTTTTGCGCAACATTCGTTCAACACTTATTGCTATTATTTCTATTCCGCTTTCCATCCTATCATCGTTTTTATTGTTAAAAATGTTGGGATATACATTAAATATTATGACGCTAGCAGGGATTGCTGTAGCGGTTGGTCGAGTCGTAGATGACTCCATCGTTGTCATTGAAAATGTATTCCGTCGAGTAAGTGCTTCCAAAAATCATAATCAAAAGCTAGTCGAAGAGTCGACAAGTGAAGTGGCATCCGCCATTACGTCATCGACAATTACGACCGTTGCCGTCTTTTTGCCAATGGCATTCGTCCCTGGCATTGTGGGGAGATTCTTTGCACCACTTGCATGGACGGTAGTCATTTCTTTATTGTTCTCTTTATTGACAGCAATCACGATTGTTCCATTGCTATCTAGAATCTTTTTGCTAAATATTAAACCGATGGAACATAAAGAGAACGGAATTCAAAAAACATATCGAAAGGCATTGGCATGGGCACTTTCGCATCGAGCAGTGACTTTAATAGTAGCTGTGCTTTTATTGGCGACAAGTATCGTAACAATTGCGCCAAGACTTGGAACGACCTTTTTGCCACAAGAGGAATCATTTGAATACCGAACTTCTATTTCTATGGAGCAAGGAATTGGAGCAGGGAAGACAAATGAACTGGCAAGTCAAGTAGAAAGTATTTTAATGGATAGAAAAGAAATAAAGCAAATCGCAACTTCTGTAGAGGAGGGTTCAGCGTCTATTTCTTTTGTCATGAAAGATTCGGTGAAAGAACCTAAAAAATTAGCAAAAGACCTTCGAAATGAATTTAAGGACATAAATGGTGCAAAGGAAATTACCTTGACTAGTACTGGAGATATGACTGGAGGCGGTCAATCTTACTTAGAGATTATTGTAAATGGTCCAAATATTGAAGATATAAAATCAGGAAGCGAGCAGATGACCCAAGCACTAAAAAAAATTAATGGATTAGCCGATATCAGTACAAATCTTGAAGGAGAAAAGCCTGAAATTAATATCGATTTAGACGACCAAAAGCTTAGTGATCATGGTCTCATGCCAGGAATGGTCGCTCAAAGCCTTCGCAGCCTTATTACGGGTGATACTGTAACAGAGCTCGAGTTGAATGGCGATAAAACCGATTTACAATTAAAGCTTCAATTAGACGATGTTTCATCCATTAAAGCACTCGGAGAGCAAAAAATAAAGAACCCATTAGGTCAAGAGGTAGCTATAAAGGATCTCGGCACGCTTGAAAAAGTAAAAAATAGAATTTCTATTAGTGATTTAAATGGAAAAGAATACGTGATGCTTCGAGCAGCCATTACAGATCCTAATACAGGTGAAATAAGTAATAAAGCCAATGCAGCGCTAGAAAAACTAGACTTGCCGAATGGAGTATCTTGGTATAAAGAAGGGGCTTCGGCTGCAATGGATGAAGGCTTTAAAAACATGACGATTGCTATTGCGGTTAGTATTCTACTAGTCTATATGGTTATGGTTATCTCTTTTGGAGAAGGAAAGGCACCATTTGTGATTCTTTTTGCTATTCCATTCTCTTTAATAGGAGCCTTAGTTGGATTGTTTGTTGTAAAAGAACCAATTGGAATGCCGGCCATGATCGGTGTCATGATGCTAAATGGAATTGTTGTAACCAATGCGATAGTATTGCTTGACCGTGTAAAGCAAAACGAAAAGCTAGGTTTAAGTATCCACGAATCCTTGCTTGAAGCAGGTGCTGTTCGAATTCGCCCGATCCTTATGACAGCCATCGCGACAGTTGGAGCCTTGATTCCAATGGCTGTTTCTAGCCACGCCGGACTCGTGTCCCGATCTTTAGCTGTTGTCGTAATCGGAGGGTTAACGACATCCACGATTCTAACGTTAATTATCATTCCCGTTCTATACAGTCTCTTTCATCCGAATAGAAAGAACAAACGAAGTGAAAAGAGCGATCATGAAGTTGCGTAAGTAAAGACGTAGCGGAATCAAAAACCGTATAAAGATCAGACTTCAAAAAATGTGGATATTGATAAAGGAGTGTTAGGTTTACTTCAGAGCCACTGGTGATTTAGGAAATATCATTGAATTGAAATTAACTTCCAGTAATCAAGGACAAATGGGCATGGGTACAATTCAACATATTTCAGGCAAACAAAGGATGATTAGGATTAATTAGATTGGCTGCACTACGCGATTTGGAATAGATGAATACTTCGCAGTGGAATATCATGCTGATCAGATAGGAACACAATTAAATTATGAAGCAGTAAATGAAGCCGTGACGACCTTCGGAGTGGAAAAAAAGTTGATCGAAGCTGGAAAGAAGGAATTGAAAGAGATTATAGCAGGCATTTTTTTCAGAATTTACAATAAACTGCATAAAATATTTTATTGAAAAGCTGATTCTTTTGAGTCGGCTTTTTTGCTTATAGGACTGTGTACGCAGTTTTGATAATTGAAACTCTACCAATCTATTTAGTAATTTCATTTTCTTTTGAAATTTTTCTATTAATAAGTACATAACCAAACCAATGTGGCGAAGCTCACTCTCATTATTTGTTCCACTTAAACTGTCGATACAAACAATCTAAACACTAGAATGGATTTTGGTAAATACAGGATGGGAAATATGTAAATGCTTCTTTATTTTTCCACTACGTTCAGATAAAAATCCACCAGCAAACTTTTAACACTTCCATACTTCCATCATTTATATCCCACAACGTTCAGATAAAAGAAATTTCCAAGACGTAATAATTTAGTAGCATCTTTAGTTTATATCCCACTACGTTCAGATAAAAGTTATTTTATCCGGTATGCTATTCTAATGTTTTTTGATGTTTATATTCCACTACGTTCAGATAAAAGCAACGTGTACACTTTAACACACTGGTAAATATGTAGTTTATATCCCACTACGTAAGCCAAAACAAAATGCAATCCGTCCACGTATTCTTCTGTTTATATCCCACTACGTTCAGATAAAAGGGGATTTCGCTTAAATAAGAATGTTTCATCCACATTGTTTATATCCCACTACGTTCAGATAAAAGTGGTTGGATGGAGGATTTACTTTCTTCTTGTCCACGTTTATATCCCACTACGTTCAGATAAAAGGCTAAAATACCGCAACATCTAAAAAAAGATATGTACGTTTATATCCCACTACGTTCAGATAAAAGGTATGGATTCTGTGACTGGAGATATTACTACTCAATTGTTTATATCCCACTACGTTCAGATAAAAGTGTTGTGGTGGTTTTTTAAAAGATTCATTCATTGAGTTTATATCCCACTACGTTCAGATAAAAGTATAAGATTTTTGGATTATAAAGCTAAAAATCGTTTGTTTATATCCCACTACGTTCAGATAAAAGGCAAATGTTAAAGATAAGTTTCCCTTTTCGATTCCCGTTTATATCCCACTACGTTCAGATAAAAGAAAATTACTCCTGAAGAAGCTGAACGATTTCCTAAAAGTTTATATCCCACTACGTTCAGATAAAAGTTTTTAGATGATGATCCAATTGCTTTTTCTGTTCAAGTGTTTATATCCCACTACGTTCAGATAAAAGCCTCATAGAGACAAGGAAACCAACTACAGTCCTTAGTTTATATCCCACTACGTTCAGATAAAAGATTATCAAGTATATAATGATATTCAGACTTACTATGGTTTATATCCCACTACGTTCAGATAAAAGTTAACCGAATTGAATCTGCTGCACTTGAAGGATACACGTTTATATCCCACTACGTTCAGATAAAAGTGGACAGCAAGCGTGTCTTCGGTAAATCAAACATAAGTTTATATCCCACTACGTTCAGATAAAAGCTTTTGCTAGTCTTTTTGCCATATTTATATTTACTTGGTTTATATCCCACTACGTTCAGATAAAAGAAAACAATCTCATTATAGATTAGCTAATTGGATTATGTTTATATCCCACTACGTTCAGATAAAAGTTAGAAGTTATCATCCGCATATAGAAAGGAATTCCTAGTTTATATCCCACTACGTTCAGATAAAAGCCTCTGGAAAATTGCATGGAAAACCTTTATATACCAAGGCTTGGAGAGCATTCTAGTTTTATTAATGTTTCTCCGTTTTGCAGTGAACCGATGATTGTGTTTTTCATATTTAATAAAAAGAAGGCTTAATCCCTTGGTGCTTCTGGGTTTGTGGCAGTTTCTTATGAAAATAGGTTCACTGCAAAATATGATTGAGATTATAATAATTATTGTTTAGAATATCCTTTTAGAATGATACTGTGAGAGTAATTATATTTAGTATATTATAACTTTTTGGGAAAATAGAAAAGTATTTTATTGTCTTTTGGTATAATAGGAGAAAAATGAGATTATGCATTTATTTAGGAGTTGTTTTCTAGGTGAAAATGAATAAGGTGGAGCGGCTTTTTAAAATTATTGATTATCTTAGTAGTACTGGAGATTTTGTGACTGCTAAAGAATTAGCAGAGGTTACAGAAACATCCATACGCAATGTTTACCGAGATATAAGTGAGTTAGAAAAGGTTGGTTTTTATTTCCATTCAGAGAAAAAAGGCTACCTTTTAATTCAAAAGCCAATCAACCAAAACACTGGATTAACAGATAGAGAGTGGCTATCTCTGTTATTAACTCAAGCACTGCCAAAGCAGTATGTAATTAAAGAAAACTTGAAGAAAATAGAATTCAAATTTGACAGAAATAAAATAAATAAAGAAACAAAGTGGAATCAGATAATTAGTAATCGTATACTGCATCATTTTCTTTATCATGATACATATGATGAAAATTTAATGATTGCTCTTGTAAATGCAATGGAAAAGAGCAGAAATATCTTAATAACGTATTACAGTCCTACAAATGAAGCTGAAACAAGTCGGATTGTCCATCCTTATTATATTGTAGATAGAGATGATCATTATTATGTTGTTGCTTATTGCAATGAAAGAAAAGACATTCGTAATTTTCGTGTGGATAGAATTAGAAATTGGCAATTACAAAAAGAAAAATTTATTGTTCAAAAAGATTTTTCTATTACCAATCATCTTGCAACTTGGAAAATGGATAGTAAAGATGAAATAAATAGATTTGTTATACGATTTAGTAATAAAGTAGGAAAATATATAAAAGAAAAAAAGTTTTACGATAAGAATGCTATAATTGAAGAGGAAGAGGATGGTTCGATTCTTTTAACTATCGAGACGATGAGTAAACTATTTCTGCGATGGATTAGAAAGTATGGAATGGATGCAGAAGTACTTGAACCCCGTCATGTAAGAAAGCAGTTAAGAGAAGAATATAAAAAGCTGCTGAAAAGCTATGAGTAATAAATTGTATTTGAACAAATGTGGGATGTAAATGTTTATTATTATTTTATCAAAGATTGTTTTATTATTTGAACGCAGTGGTCAAAAATTTTAAATTGTGTAATTGTCATAGAAAAAAGCTGAGTTGGAACATTAATTTTCCTGCTCAGTTTTTTTGTGTTTTTTTGACAGAAAGTTTGTTCGCTGACTGTTTTTGTCAGTTTAAATTTTAGAATAGTTGTATAATAGAATATAGAAAAAAATGCTAAAAAGGTTGATTGTTTCCAATGATTGGTATAAAATTAGGTATATAAAATAATATTAAACTGGAGGAATAAAATGCGATGTGTTTTTAGTTTTCAGATTGAACACTTTCCTTTACGGTATCGTCTATTATTATTGTCATACTTAAAGGAAATTGTTCGATCACAATCAGAGGATTTTTATCAATCATTTTTTGCGGATAGGGAAAAAGTAACAAAGGAATTTTGTTATGCGCCTTATTTTCCGAATATTCAAATTAAAGAAGATGGAATTATTTCCAATACGTTGAATTTAACTGTATCTAGCTCTAATTATGAGATGATCATTCATCTTATTAACGGGGCTCAACAAAAAAAAGAATACTACTATAAAGGAAGTACAATGAAATTTACTGGAGTGAAAATGATAAAGGAAAAGCCGATTATACAATCACCGATATGGTTTAAGACTTTATCTCCTCTGTTGGTTGAATCAAAAGATAAAAAACCTTTGCTTGCTAGTGATGAAAATTTTGAAAAAGAATTAAATATTATCTGTTCAAAAATGATAGAAAGCAAGTATGGAAGGTCGTTATATCAACCAATTAAAATACTAAAGCATCATTTGAAAAAAACGGTTATAAAAGAAAATTTACATCAAAAATCAGGTGATTTATTTTTTACAGGAAATATAGGACAAGTATTATTAGACGGGGATCCACGAGATTTAAACGTATTTTATTTGGAGGGAATATCACTTCGTAGTAATCAGGGGTTTGGTTGTTTAGATATGGTGTAACTTGAAAGGAGGTGAAGATTATGACAATGGTAAGAGTGGAGACAGCAGATGCACTTTTAAATGCTGGCATCACAGGTTTTGTGAATATATTAGAAGAAGCAAATATATTTTATAAATCTACTAGTAATTATGTAGAGTTTGACCTCTCCGTCTTAGAGAATTTTCAATATTATTATTTTCAATATTTCGAAAATAAATAGAAAGATCTTTTATCCTTAACTTATATTGTATCAAAGGGAAAGGAATTCCTTCATAAAAAAGAATGGGATGACAAGGCAATAGAGGATTGGAATAAATATATTGAAAGAGCAAAAAAAAATCTTAAAAGTAACAGTTATGCAGCTGCCTATAAAATGATTAATCGTAATGAAGTAGATTTATTAGAGATGGGAAAAAAATTAAAAAAGTTCAAGTTAAAAAAGAATGAAACTATTCCCGCTATTCAAAGTGAAATTGATGAAGGGAAACAATTCCTTCATGTAATTATTGAGTATTTAGAGAAATCAGAAGTGAAAAAATATATTTTAGCAAAAAATACTGCCTATACAATAATTGATAACTTTTGGAGTGGCGTATCTTTTCTACATAAGTCATCTACAACATTAGAT
>JBDNRM010000008.1:0-48508 GCA_047718615.1 Bacillus sp. (in: firmicutes)
ATTATTTTAATCTCCATTTTTTATTTTTTCTGAAATTAATCCGTTTTCATTTTTTTTGGAGAGTTAGTTTTATTTGTAGAAAAAAGGGGAAAACATTACTTGTACAGCTGTAGTGGTTATATGTATTGGAATATTTGAATTAGAGAGTAGGATGCAAGTGGAAACAGTATATCCAACAGAATTTCAACTACATTTATTTCATGAAGGGAATCTATTTGAAAGCTATAAATTGTTGGGATCTCATGTTTATCAACAAAATGAAGGGGTTTGCACAGTTTTTTGTGTATGGGCGCCACATGCACAATATGTCCATTTAGTAGGAGATTTTAATAATTGGAAAGCTGAAAAATACTCCCTTGAGCGAATAAATAACGAAGGAATATGGCTTATCAAAATCGACAAGGATTTGACTGGAGCATTGTATAAATATGAAATAACAGCTTCAGATGGAAAAAAGTTTTTAAAAGCAGATCCTTATGCATTTTATTCGGAAACGAGACCCAACACTGCATCAATTGTTTACTCTTTGGACGGATACAAATGGAAGGATGCGAAATGGAAACAAAAAAAAGCAAAAAAGAATTGTTTAGAGGAGCCAATGGCCATTTATGAAGTACATCTTGGTTCTTGGAAGATACATGAAGATGGATCGCTTTATACTTATAAGGAACTAGCAGAATCACTAATTCCTTATTGTTTAGAACAAGGATTTACTCATTTGGAGCTATTGCCATTAGTGGAGCATCCACTTGATATTTCATGGGGATATCAAGGGACAGGTTATTATTCTGCTACTAGTAGATTCGGTGAACCAGTAGACTTTATGTATTTTATTGATCAATGTCATCAGCATGGACTGGGTGTTATTTTAGATTGGGTTCCAGGTCATTTTTGCAAAGATGCACATGGACTCTATCAATTTGATGGAACAAGTCAATTTGATTATGTAAACCCTAAAGATAGAGAAAATCTAGTATGGGGAACAGCTAATTTTGATTTAGGAAAGATGGAAGTTCATAGTTTTCTTATCTCGAATGCCTTATACTGGATGGAATATTTTCATATTGATGGATTTAGGGTAGATGCCGTATCTAATATTATTTACTGGCCCAATTCACAGGATAGTATTAATCCATTTGGAATTGAATTTCTAAAGAAATTGAATCAAACAGTAAGAGAGTATGATACAACAGTATTAATGTTTGCGGAAGATTCTACTGATTTGCCTCAAGTGACTGCGCCAGTACATTATGGTGGGTTAGGTTTTCATTATAAATGGAATATGGGGTGGATGAACGATCTATTATCATATATGGAAACAGAGTCTGATAATCGGCGTCATGTTCATGATAAGATAACCTTTTCTTTACACTATGCTTTTTCAGAGAATTTCATATTGCCACTCTCTCATGATGAAGTAGTTCATGGGAAAAAATCTCTCCTCAATAAAATGCCTGGTGACTATTGGCAGCAATTTGCTCAATTCAGATTGCTAATAGGTTTTATGATCGCCCATCCTGGTAAAAAACTATTATTTATGGGAGCTGAATTTGCCCAGTTCGCAGAATGGAAAGATAAAGAACAGCTAGATTGGATGCTCTATGATTTTGAAATGCATCAAAAGGCAAATGAATATACAAAGGAACTATTAAAAATCTATAAGCGCTCAAAACCTCTTTATCAACTAGATCATGTATATGAAGGTTTTGAATGGATAGATGTTAATAATAAAGATCAATCAATTTTCTCCTTTATACGAAAAGGGATAAAGCCTGAAGAATTTCTTATTGTTATTTGTAATTTTATGTATCGAACATATGAAAATTATTTAGTAGGTGTACCAAATAGTGGATCTTACCGAGAAATACTTAATAGTGATGCTGATAGATTTGGTGGAGCCGATTATATAAACAAAAAAGTAATAAAAGCACAAGAAATCCCGTTTCATGGAAGACCATTTTCTGTTCAATTAACAATACCAGCTTTTAGTATTATCATTTTACGACCAGTACAACATCGGAAGGAGAGAAAAGGAAATGGGAAAGAAAAGATGCGTCGCAATGCTATTAGCAGGAGGAAAGGGGAGTAGACTATACTCTTTGACCAAAAGTTTAGCGAAACCAGCTATCCCTTTTGGAGGGAAGTATAGAATCATAGATTTTACTCTTAGCAATTGCTCCAACTCTGGAATTGAAACAGTTGGTGTGTTAACACAGTATCAGCCGCTTGTTTTAAATTCTTATATTGGTATTGGAAGTGCTTGGGATTTGGATCGTGTAAATGGCGGTGTAACGGTCTTGCCACCATATAGTGAATCTTCTGAAGTTAAATGGTATACAGGGACTGCAAGTGCAATCTATCAGAATGAGAATTATTTATCTCAATACGATCCAGAATATGTATTAATTCTTTCAGGTGACCATATTTATAAAATGAATTATGAATTAATGCTGGAGTATCATATCGAAAAACAAGCAGACGCATCTATTTCTGTAATTGAGGTACCATGGAATGAGGCAAGCAGATTCGGCATAATGAATACTAATGATGAAATGGATATTGTAGAATTTGAAGAAAAACCTGCCAATCCTAAAAATAATTTAGCATCTATGGGGATTTATATCTTTAAGTGGAGTGTTCTTAAGGAATTGTTGGAAGAAGATAATGTAAACAAACAGTCATCCCATGATTTTGGCAAAGATATAATTCCTTTATTAATAAAAAAACAAAAAAAAGTTGTTGCGTATCCTTTTAAAGGGTATTGGAAGGATGTAGGTACTGTTCAAAGTTTATGGGAAGCTAATATGGATTTATTAGATGATGAAAGCGAACTGGATATCTATGATTATAACTGGAGAATTTATACGGTTAACCCTAATCATCCCCCACAATATATTTCCAGTGAAGCGATTGTAAAAGAATCGATGATAAATGAAGGGTGCACAATCAGCGGAGAAATTGAAAAATCTATTGTATTTCAAGGGGTTCATGTTGGAACAGGATCAATAATTCGTAGTTCTGTGATTATGCCAGATGCTAAAATTGGCGAGAATGCTTATATTGAAAAAGCGATCGTCCCTTCTAACATAAGTATTCCAGATGGAATGGTCATTAAACCAAATAAAAAGACAAACGAAGTGGTTTTAGTTACAGAAGAAATGGTTAATGAGTTGATTTCCTAACAAACTAGACAGGAGGGGATTATGTTGTTGAAAACAATGCTGGGTGTTATTGATGCAACTACGTATCAGGATGACTTAGAGGAATTAATTGCACACCGTTCGCTGGCTGCATTACCTATTGGAGGCAGATATCGACTAATTGATTTTGTTTTATCTAATATGGTTAATTCGGGGATAGGAAGTGTTGCCATTTTTCCTAAGTATCAATATCGTTCGTTAATGGATCATCTAGGTTCAGGGAAAAATTGGGATTTGGATAGAAAAAGAGACGGGCTGTTTTTCTTCCCAGCCTCTATAACGGATGGAACGAGCAAAGGAATTGGTTCATTTAACCAATTTGCAGCAAATATTGATTATTTCTTTAGAAGCAAACAGGAATATGCACTAGTAGCAAATTGTTTTACTGTATTTAATATGGATTTTAATCCTGTACTTGAGCGTCATTTGAAGTCAGGATGTGACATAACAGAGATTAGAAACAATGGAAACTCTTTAGAACTTTATTTAATTAAAAAATCAATATTGATTGATCTTATTCAAACACGTGATATAACTGGATACACTTGTATGAAAGATGTATTAATGGATATTCATCATCAGTATAAAATTTGTGATTACGAATATAGCGGCTATGCCGAAAAAATAGATTCGATCTCTACTTATTTTCGAGTAAGCAAGGAGATTTTAAATCCGAGTGTATGGAGTCAGTTATTTATAAAGAAACGTCCAATCTTTACAAAGGTTAAAGATGAGCCTCCTACTCGGTATACAAATACTGGGAAAGTGAAAAATTCAATGATTGCCAATGGCTGTGTTATTGAAGGAGATATAGAAAATAGTGTTGTTGCCAGAGCAGCTAAGATTGGCAAAGGCTCTGTTTTAAAGAATTGCATTATTATGCAAAAATGCACAATCGGAGAAAATTGTATCCTTGATTCTGTTATTTTAGATAAAGATGTGACAGTAGAAAACGGAGCGGTTATGACTGGTACTATAAATTCCCCTTTTGTCGTAAGAAAAGGGACCGTACAAGGGGCGTTGATGAATTCGTGAAAGTACTATTTGCTGTATCAGAGTGTGTACCATTTATTAAATCAGGAGGACTGGCAGATGTTGCCGGTTCTCTTCCAATAGAATTAAAAAAACAAGGTACTGAAGTTACTGTGATGATGCCTAAATATGGAGATATTCCAGAAGAACTTTTAGGATCATTAAAAAAGAAACTGCATTTTACTATTAATGTTGGGTGGAGAAAGCAATATTGCGGCATTGAGGAGCTCAAATATGAAGGGATTACCTTTTATTTTATAGATAATGAATATTATTTTAAGCGTCAAGGTTTATACGGTTATATAGATGATGGGGAACGCTTTTCCTTTTTTAATCGAGCAGTTTTGGCAAGTTTGGAAGTTCTTAATGAATATCCTGATATTATCCATTGCCATGATTGGCATACAGCTATGATCCCTTTTTTATTAAAGACTGATTATCAATGGAAGAGTGAATATAAGTCAATTAAAACTATATTTACCATACATAATCTGCAGTTCCAAGGTATTATGCCTAAAAACGTTTTAGATAATTTATTAAATGTTAGTGATAAGTATTTTACGACGGAAAACTTGGAGTTTTATGGAAATGTGAATTTTATGAAAGCTGCGCTTGTTTCGGCTGATAAGATAACAACCGTTAGCCCAACATATAAAAATGAAATACAAACAGATTATTATGGAGAAAAGCTTAACCATTTATTAAGTTACAGACAAAATGATTTATATGGGATAATCAATGGAATCGATGAAAGAACCTATAATCCGGAAACAGACGAGGAAATAGTGAAAAAGTATACTCTTTCTTCCATTGAGGATAAGGTGAAAAATAAACAGTTTATTCAACAAAAATTCGGATTAAAAGAAGATGCAGCTATTCCGATTATTTGTATGATTACTAGACTGACAAAGCAAAAAGGCTTGGAGCTAGTTAGACATGTATTTCATGAAATCATGCAAGAAGATATCCAATTTATTGTTTTAGGCACTGGCGATCCAGTATTTGAACAATTTTTTAGAGAGATGGAAAATCAATATCCAGAAAAGTGCAAAGCTTATGTAGGTTTTGATGAGGGTCTAGCACATCAATTGTATGCAGGGGCAGATATGTTTTTAATGCCATCTAAGTTCGAGCCATGTGGTTTAGGTCAATTAATCTCATTAAAATACGGCAATATTCCGATTGTTAGAGAAACAGGCGGATTAAATGATACCGTATTTTCGTATGACAGCAGAACGGGAATGGGCAATGGGTTTAGCTTCACTAATTTTAATGCTCATGATATGTTGTATACCATTCAAAGAGCATTGCGGTATTATCATGAAAAAGATGTTTGGTTAAGCATTATAAAAAGCGCCATGATGATGGATAATAGCTGGGCACAATCTGCATTTAAGTATAATCAGCTTTATGCAGAGCTGATCTCAAGGAGTGAGACGCATGTTTACTAACAAAGAAGCCTTTAAAACGTATTTTTTGCAGAAGCTTGAGATGACGTATGGAAAACCATTTAAAGATAGCACCAGCAGTGACCATTTTCAAACATTAGGCCATATGATAAGAGAATATGTAAGTTCGAATTGGATTAATACAAATGAAAATTATCGGAAGAATAAAGGAAAACAAGTATATTATTTATCGATTGAATTTTTATTAGGACGATTGCTTTATCATAATTTAATTAACCTGGGCATTGAAAAAGTTGTTTGCGAAGGATTGAAAGATTTAGGAATAAACTTGCATGATATAGAAGAAATCGAACATGATGCAGGACTTGGCAATGGTGGATTAGGAAGATTAGCAGCATGTTTTTTAGATTCTCTAGCCACCTTAAATTTACCAGGACATGGTTTTGGCATACGATATAAACATGGATTATTTGAGCAGCGCATTGTGGATGGCTATCAAATCGAACTTCCAGAACAATGGTTAAAGCATGGTCAAGTATGGGAAGTAAGAAAAGAAGATTTAGCAGTCGACATTCCGTTTTGGGGAACGATAGATATGTTTAAACAGGACGGGAAATTACAGTTTCGGCATTTAAATGCTGAAACTGTAACGGCTGTTCCTCACGATATTCCGGTCATTGGATATAAAACAACAACCGTCAATACATTAAGGCTTTGGAATGCAGAACCAACTTCCTTGCTTGCAAAAGATGTGAAAGATATTATGAAATATAAAAGAGAAACGGAAAAAATATCTGAATTTCTTTATCCCGATGATGCAAATGATGATGGCAAAATCCTTCGTTTAAAACAACAGTATTTCTTAGTATCATCAAGTCTGCAATCCATACTTAAAAATTATAAACAGCAATATAAAGATATAAAAGAATTCCACCATCATATTAGTATTCATATTAATGATACGCACCCTGTTCTTGCTATTCCTGAGTTGATGAGGATTCTGTTGGATAAGGAAGGGTTAAGTTGGAATGAAGCCTGGAAAATAACAACAAATACTATTTCTTATACGAACCATACCACTTTGTCTGAAGCATTAGAAAAATGGCCAATTTACATTTTTCAGCCATTGTTGCCGCGAATTTATATGATAATTAATGAAATTAACGAACGTTTCTGCAAAGATTTATGGGAAAAATATCCGAATGACTTTCAACGAATCGAGAATATGGCAATTATTGCGCATGGGATGGTTAAGATGGCTCATTTGGCATTAGCAGGAAGCTACAGTGTTAATGGGGTTGCGGAAATCCATACAGAGATATTAAAGAAAAGAGAAATGAATCAGTTTTATCAATATTTTCCTGAAAAATTTAATAATAAAACAAATGGTATAACCCATAGAAGATGGTTAATTAAAGCAAACCCTAACCTTACTCAATTAGTAACGGAAACGATTGGAAACGAATGGATTCAGCGTCCAGAACAATTGAATAATTTGCTTTCTTATCAGAATGACAAAGGTTTTTTAGAAAAACTTGCAGCGATCAAACAAGCAAATAAAAATCGTCTTACCAACATAATTGAAGAAAATAATGGAATTATTATTGATCCCACTTCCATTTTTGATGTACAAGTAAAAAGATTGCATGCATACAAACGGCAATTATTAAATGTTTTGCATATTATGCATATATATAACTTATTAAAAGCAAACCCAGGTTTAGATATAACACCAAGAACGTTTATCTTTGGTGCAAAAGCATCGCCTGGCTATTATTATGCGAAAAAAATCATTAAGTTAATCAATACCGTAGCGGATAAAGTAAACCAAGATAAGCATATTCAAGATAAATTAAAAGTAGTTTTTCTTGAAAATTATCGTGTCTCTTTAGCAGAACATATTTTTCCGGCTGCAGATGTGAGTGAACAAATTTCAACTGCGAGCAAGGAAGCTTCTGGAACGGGAAACATGAAATTTATGATGAATGGGGCATTAACAGTTGGTACGTTAGATGGTGCTAATATTGAAATGAAAGATTTAGTTGGAGAAGATAATATCTTTATATTTGGTATGAATGCAGATGAAGTATTAGATTTGTATCAAAATGGAGGATATAGATCTACTGAATATTTTCATCATGATAAACGAATTCAAGAGGTGGTTAATCAATTAAAAAATGGTTTTTTTGAACATGGAACGAATGAATTTGATCCTATTTTTGATTCCCTTCTAATTGAAAATGATCAATATTTTGTGCTGAAGGATTTTCATTCTTATACAAATGTTCATAATGAGGTAGATAAAACGTATAAAAATCAGCATAAATGGTTACAAATGTGTACCGTTAATATAGCGAAATCCGGTCACTTTTCCAGTGATCGAACCATCCAAGAATATGCAGATGATATTTGGAAAATAAGACCTCAGATATAATAGATGTAAACGCAAAGGGAACTCAACATAAAACAAAGAAAAATAATTTGTTTTATGCTGAAAAATCTCTTTGCGCTTTTTATTTATTTATCTTTATCATTAACATATCCGTCCGTTTTGTGATAGGGAACATCCCCATACGGTGCCTCTGTTTGTTCATCATCAAGAGCCTGTTCGTATTTTTCATGGTTCTTGCTAGGATATACGGTTTGTTCTTTTCCCTCGATATCAGAAGCAACAAATGATTCATAATCCTCTGTAAATCCTTCATCATCTGAATCGCGATCATACAAACTGTCATAATCTTCATGATCACCTCTTAAATCAGAAGGAGTCTCTGAAGTGCCAAATCTGGCAACTTCTTGAAAGCTGTCTTCATAATCTCTAACATCACCAGTATCATAATGGCGGTATTCGTTGCCATGTGCAGGTTCCAACACATCCTCTTCTACCGGTCTATCTTTAGCAAGTGATTGTTCGGAACTGTATTCTTTTAATGTTAATGCAGTAGGTATTGCTTCAAGACGCTCAAAAGGAATTTCTTTTCCTGAAACTTTACAGGTTCCATATGATCCGTCTTTAATAGCTGCAAGGGCTTCATTAATTTTATTTAATTCTGATTGATCATGCTCTTCTAATGCATAGTCTTTTTCCCGTTCATATAATTCTGTCCCCATATCAGCAGGGTGGTTGTCATATCCGGAAAGTTCACCTACTGATTCTCGTTCGTTATCATCTACATAACGTTCTTCTCGATTTTTGATTTCCGATTTTCTATTTAATAATTCTTGTTTTAAGGTTGTTAATTGTTCTTTCGTTAACATAGTTACCACATCCTTATTTAAAACTTAATCAGTACTTGTAGTATGAACGATAATAATAAAAATCATCCAGTATCGCTCTATTATTAAACTTCCCCACATTGGTTTCCATAAAACATGGATAGAAGTTTTTGCATAAATTAATGAGGAATTAATCTAATTTTGTAACGAAAAGAGAGCGTTAACAGTTTGCTTTGGAATTTTTCTAATTTGTTTCCCTAAAATAGTTTCGGTTTATGAATTTTAAAGAGGGTGGAACATTGACATAATATTAGTCACAGGTGTATCTTAAAATAAGTCAAAAAGATGAACACGAAAGCTAAAACAGTGGAAAAGGTATAAAAAACGAAGTGATTTTTTACTCGTTTTAGGGGGATATACACATAGAATGAAAACTAAAGAATTATTAGTAGAAAATAATAAGATAAATGACGCTTCTTCTATTTTAGTTAGTGATGTTAGAAAGATAGAAAAAAAAATCGATTATCTTGCTTTTTTTTCAGAAAATGCTTCTTTTAAAGGAAATCGATTTTTTTGGAAAGATCCATCAACAGAAAATATTTTTATTGGATTAGGCATATGCAAAAAAATATTTTCAACGCAGCCTAACAATTTATATGCTTCTATAGAAAAAGAATGGCAGAATATATTAAAAAAAAGCCGAATTTATAATGAATTTGAGGATATTGGAGTTGGTCCTATTTTATTTGGAGGATTTTCTTTTGATCCACTAAAACCAAAAACAAAGCTTTGGAAACATTATGCTGATGGACATTTTTTTGTTCCGTCTTTTATGTTTAGCGAGATAAACGGTACACAATACGTTACAACCAATAGACTGTTTGATAATCGGGAGGCTATTTCTCTTCAAGAGATGCAGATTACTACTTCTTCCTTATTAACGAAGACTAGAGCATACGGATGCAAACATAGTAATCGATTTTTACATGCGGTTGAAAAAGACGGAGAACAATGGAAAAATACTGTTCAAAATATAGTAAATGATCTAAATGCTACCTTAAAAAAGGTTGTTTTAGCAAGAGAATGCAGATTAACCTTTGAAAAAGAAATCGCTGTTGAAACAGTTTTAGAGAGATTGTTATTGGAACAAGAAAATAGTTATATATTTGCTCTGGAATCTGGAGATAATTGTTTTATTGGTGCGTCGCCAGAAAGATTGGTGAAGAAATTGGAGAATAACGTATTTTCGACATGCTTAGCAGGATCGATTGCAAGAGGCTTAAGTCAAGAAAGTGATGAACATTTAGGAGAACAGCTGCTTCGCGATCGTAAAAATAGAACAGAACATCAATATGTCGTAAATATGATTAAATCTGCAATGGACAAAGTTTGTAAAACGATTGAGCTTCCATCTCATCCAGCCCTTATGAAAATGAGAGATATTCAACATCTTTATACTCCAGTGAAGGGAATATTAAAGGAATCCGAATCACTTTTCTCTTTAATAGAGCTTCTTCATCCAACTCCAGCTTTAGGTGGATATCCTCAAAAGAAAGCAGTCGAAAAAATAAGACAAGAAGAGCAGTTAGATCGTGGTTTGTATGGTGCTCCACTCGGTTGGCTTGATTATAAAGGGAATGGGGAATTCGCTGTTAGCATCCGTTCGGGGTTGATTCAGAAAAACGAAGCATCTATTTTTGCAGGATGTGGAATTGTAGCTAATTCTGATGCTGAATCGGAATATATGGAAACGGCGATTAAATTTAAACCAATGCTTTCAGCTTTAGGAGGGGATACAAAATGAACCATCAACAACAGTTAACAGCCTACGTATATGCCTTTGTTCATGAATTGGTACATAACGGGATTGAAAACGTCGTCATAAGTCCAGGGTCCCGTTCTACTCCTATTGCGTTAATCATGGCAGAGCAAAAGAATATAAATTTACATGTTCATGTGGATGAAAGAGCTGCTGCTTTTTTTGCTTTAGGTATAGCAAAAGCAAGCAAAAAACCAACCGTATTAGTTTGTACATCTGGAACGGCCGCTGCTAATTATTTTCCAGCTATAATAGAAGCAATGATATCACGTATACCTTTACTAGTGTTGACAGCAGATCGTCCACATGAATTAAGAGATGTGGGTGCTCCACAAGCTATTAATCAAATTGACTTATATGGCAGACAAGTAAAGTGGTTTATGGAAATGTCTCCACCTGATGGTTCAGAAGAGATGATTCGTTATGTGAAGACGGTTAGCGCCAGAGCAGTTACTACTGCACTTCAAGAACCTAAAGGTCCCGTTCATTTAAACTTACCCTTTCGTGAACCGCTGATTCCAGATCTGGGGAATTTACCAACATACCATATAGAAAACGGCAGCAGTAAATATATTCATATGGAAAAAGGGGATTTGACGCTTTCTGATGATTATTTTCAACAATTAGCTAATAAATTAAGCAAGTATACGAACGGCATTATTATTTGTGGCGAAATAGATAAAGAACATTTACCTTCATCGATTATACAGTTAGCCAAAATAATGAAGTTTCCTATTTTAGCGGATCCCTTATCTCAATTAAGAACCGTTGATGATGGACAGGAATATATCATTGATACGTACGATACTTTTTTACGTAATGAAATGGCTCAAAAGACGTTAAAGCCAGATATTGTTATTCGTTTTGGCAGCATGCCAGTTTCCAAGGCTTTAACACTCTTTCTAAAGGAACAAAAGGGGATAGAGCAGATTGTTATTGATGGTGGAGCTGGATTCCGAGACCCCAATCAACTTACTTCTGAAATGATTTATTGTGATGAAGTTCTATTCTGTCATAAAATAATGCTCTATCTGAAAAAATGCTCAACTAATCACGTATTGGTTTCCTGGCAAAATATAAACATGCTGACTAAAAAGGCATTGCAGAGAATAAAAGAAAACAATCAAATGAGTGAAGCAAAGTTATTTTCTGTATTAGGGGAATTGCTACCAGAGGACGCCGCGCTTTTTGTAGGAAACAGTATGCCAATTAGAGATCTAGATACTTTTTTTCATGCACAGCAAAAAAAAATAACTATGTATGCGAACAGAGGGGCAAATGGAATTGATGGTACCGTTTCTACTGCACTTGGTGTAGGAGTTATAAAGCAACCACTATTTTTAGTATTAGGTGATTTAACTTTTTTTCATGATGCAAACGGATTAATTGCAGCAAAACAATTTAATATTCCGATCACGATATTTTTAATAAATAATAATGGAGGAGGAATTTTTTCCTTTTTACCACAAGCAAATCATAAAAAACATTTTGAGGTATTATTCGGCACCCCGTTGGATTTGGATTTTAAACATATAATCACTATGTATAAAGGGGAATACGATCTAATAAAGGAATGGCCACAATTAACAGAAATAATACAAAAGCAGATTGAAGCACCTAAATTACGTGTGATTGAAATCCAAACAAATAGAGAAAAAAATGTAGAAGAGCACCGCGAATTAATAAAAAGCGTTTCCCAGGAAATAGATTTGTATTTTAAGGGAGAAAAGGGATGAAAATTGTTGTCGATGATGTTTCCTATCATGTCGAAGTTTATGGACAAGGGGTGCCTCTATTGCTTTTACACGGATTTACTGGTGAAAGTAGTACATGGCATCCGTTTATTCCTATGTGGAAAAAGGATTTTCAGTTAATAATGATTGATATTATTGGTCATGGAAAAACTGCTTCTCCTTTAAATGAAAGTAAATATAATATTGTAGTTGCTGCAAAACATCTAGTTGAAATTCTGCAAGCTTTACAAATCAACAGTATTTATTTATTAGGTTATAGCATGGGAGGAAGACTCGCATTAACATTTTCCATTCTTTATCCCCATTATGTGCAAAAATTAATTCTTGAAAGTGCTTCACCAGGATTAAAAACGACTGAACAGCAACAAGAAAGAAGAATACAAGATAAGAAACTCGGAGAATCTATCTTAGTAGAAGGAATCGGGCAATTTGTAGAAAAATGGGAAGAAATTCCTTTGTTTCAAACGCAGAAAAAATTGAATCAAAAGCAACGGGATAAAATTAGAACACAGCGTCTTCAAAATAATGCTGCTGGCCTAGCCAATAGTTTAATTGGGATGGGAACGGGTGTTCAACCATCATGGTGGGAGCATTTACATGAAGTTCCATTTAGAACATTGTTAATTACTGGAGAATTAGATAATAAATTTTGTTTAATAGCAAAAGAAATGGTAAATAAAAATACTGGATTTACATGGAAAATGGTTGAAGATGCAGGTCATGCAATTCATGTGGAGAAACCTGAAATTTTTGGTACAATAGTAAGTGGGTTTTTGTCGAATCATTGAATTGGACGAAAATAAAAGGAGGAAGAAGAATGACAGTTGAATGGGTAGCAGTACGTCAATATGATGAAATATTATATGAAACATATAACGGGATTGCAAAGATCACTATTAATAGACCGCATGTACATAATGCTTTTACTCCAAAAACAGTAAGCGAGCTAATAGATGCGTTTGCTAGAGCGCGGGATGACAGCAATGTAGGCGTCATTGTATTAACCGGTGCAGGTGAAAAAGCGTTTTGTTCTGGTGGAGATCAAAAAGTCAGAGGCCATGGTGGTTATGTAGGGGATGATCAGATCCCTCGATTAAATGTACTAGACTTGCAGCGATTAATTCGAGTTATTCCAAAACCAGTAATTGCAATGGTTAGAGGATATGCAATCGGAGGAGGTCACGTTCTTCATATCGTTTGTGACTTAACCATTGCAGCGGATAATGCTATATTTGGACAAACTGGACCGAATGTTGGCAGCTTTGATGCTGGTTATGGGTCAGGTTATTTAGCTCGTATTGTTGGGCATAAAAAAGCTAGAGAAATTTGGTTTCTATGCAGACAATACAATGCACAGGAAGCATTGGATATGGGCTTAGTAAATACGGTTGTACCATTGGAAAAAGTGGAAGAGGAAACGATTAAATGGTGTGAAGAAATTTTAGAAAAAAGTCCAACAGCACTACGTTTCTTAAAAGCAGCATTTAATGCAGATACAGATGGATTAGCAGGGATTCAGCAATTTGCTGGTGATGCAACTCTTTTATATTACACAACAGACGAAGCAAAAGAAGGAAGAGATTCGTTTAAAGAAAAACGCAAACCGGATTTTGGGCAATTCCCTCGTTTTCCATAATGTAGAGATGTATTATATGAGTGAAATAATTTAATAATAATAAGGTGACTTATGATTTAGTCTGATAGTAAGATAATATCAGATCATATTGAGTCACCTTTGTTTATTTAAGGAAAGGTGAGAAAATTGACGGCAGAGTGTGTTCCTAACTTTCTTAAAAATAGGGCAAGCTTAACACCAAATAGAGAAGCGATTGTTTATAAAAAGCAGCGTTTAACATTTCAAGAACTTTATGAAAAGGCTTATTATACGGCTGGAGTTTTAACGTCTCAAGGAATAAAGAGTGAACATTATATCGGCATTTTAGTGAAAAATGATTTGCAAACGGTTATTACACTATTATCTCTTCACATTATTGGTGCAAAAGCTGTGCTGTTAAATAATCGTTTAACAGCAGAAGAACTAATCTTTCAACTGAAAGATGCACAAGCGACATTTCTCCTGACTGAAAAAACATTCGCCAACACCGTTGAACAAATAGAAGCCGAAATGTCTGGAACTCTACTTATTTTGAATAAGGAAGATATTCCTTTTTATCCTTATGAAAAACCGATAGAAAAAATAGAAGTATCCCTCGACGAAACATGTACGATTATGTATACCTCTGGAACAACAGGCTTTCCAAAAGGCGTTATTCAAAGTTATGGGAATCATTGGTGGAGTGCTGTTGGCAGTGTATTAAATCTTGGATTGCATGAAAAAGATGTTTGGTTATGTGCTATGCCATTATTTCATATTAGTGGCTATTCTATTTTAATGAGAAGTTTATTATATGGAATAAAAGTGGTTCTTCATGACCATTTTTCTGTTGAAACGGTCATCGATGATATAGAAAAAGAAAAGGTGACGATGATGTCTGCCGTCACCCTGATGCTGCAAAAAATTGAAAAAGCAACAATGGAGTCTTTTCCACCTCATTTTCGCTGTATGCTGCTTGGTGGCGGACCAGCTTCTGTTGAGATATTAAAAAGCTGTCTGCAAAAGGGGATACCAGTATATTATTCTTATGGAATGACGGAAACTTCTTCTCAAATTGTCACATTGTCAGCAACGGACAGTGTTAGAAAAATTGGTTCTGCAGGCAAACCGCTGTTTCCTGCCCAAATAAAAATTATAAATGAAACTGGAGACGAATTGCCTCCACATACAGCAGGAGAAATTATTGTTAAGGGGCCAAATGTTTCCATTGGTTATTTAAATAAAGAAAAACGTCCCATTGATCGCTGGTTTCATACAGGGGATATCGGGTATAAAGATGCTGAGGGTTTTCTGTTTGTACTGGATAGACGCTCTGATTTAATTATTTCAGGTGGGGAAAATATATATCCCGCTGAAGTAGAAGCAATATTAACGTCAATGGAAGGCGTATTAGATGCTGGAGTGATTGGAGAAGCTCATGAAAAATGGGGACAAGTACCAATTGCATTTATTGTTAAAGAGGAAGCTTCCGCTCTTACAGAAGAAACACTCCTTACTGAATGTAATAAAAGATTAGCAAAATACAAAATCCCAAAAAAGATCTTGTTTATTGAAAAAATTCCTAGAAATGCTTCAAAAAAGATTCTTCGCAGAGAGTTGCGTAATCGCTTAAACAATATAGTTAGTACCGAATAAATTATTGTTACATAATGATTATTAGAAGCAGCGGAGGTATTTATGGACTTATACAACGGTTCTTTATATTGGCCAACTACATTAACTACAGCATCAAATTATCCATCCTTAACAAAAGATATAATATGTGATGTTCTTATTATTGGTGGAGGAATGTCTGGTGCCTTATGCTCGTATTTATTATCAGAAGAAGCATTAGATATCGTACTCGTAGATAAAAGAAATGTTGCTACTGGCAGTACATCTGCCAATACAGGACTGCTTCAGTATTCTAATGATAAAATGCTCCATGAATTTGCAGAAAGCATAGGAGAAGATCAGGCGGTGCGATTTTATCGTTTATGTTTTGAAGCAATGGAAAATTTAAGATCAGTTGCAGACTCTTTAACAAAAGATGTTCAGTTTAAAGCAAGAAAAAGCCTCTATTATGCGAGTGATGAAAAGGATGTTAAAAAAATAAAAAAAGAGTATGACATGCTAAAAAAATATGATTTTCCAGTTGAATTTTTAGAAGAAAAGGAAATAGAGACAATATACGGTTTTAAAAAGCCAGCAGCAATATTAACGAATGGAGATGCAGAAGTTAATCCGCAAAAGTTTGTAACAGAACTTATAAAGGAAGCATCCAAACGGAATGTAAAAGTGTACGAACATACGGAAGTAAAAGAAGCAGGTTCTGATAAGGGATATTGGAAATTTGAAAGCGAAAAAGGAAGTATTCATGCTAAAAAAGTTATTTATGCGACAGGGTATGAAGAAATTTCATTTGCTAAAAAAGAAGGTGGAGAGTTAAATAGAACCTATGCAATCGCGACTTCTCCCCTTTCTTCCTATCCTAACTGGAAGGATCAATGTCTTATTTGGGAAACAAAAAGACCGTATTTTTATATGCGGACTACTTTTGATGGAAGAATAGTTGCTGGTGGCTTGGATGAAGACCGAGTTGAAGCGCCGTCAGATCCAGAAGTGCTAAGAAAATATGGACAGAACCTATTAAGTAGGATAAAAGAGCATTTTCCATATGAAAAACTGGAAACAGAGTATGTGTACGGTGCAACATTTGGAGAATCTGCAGATGGAATGCCGTTTATTGGAGAGCACCCTGATAAAAAGAATCGTTATTATTGTTTAGGATACGGGGGAAATGGAACGGTGTATAGCATGTTTGGAGCAACTATTTTGAAAGAATTGATAATAAATGGATACCATCCTGATGCTGATTTAGTTCGAATAGAGCGTTAAATGCTTAAAGGCTGCCCATTGTATTCTTCACACGTCTTATTCTATAGGTAGAATATTACCTAGAGAAGTGACATGGAAGGATATTATGGCGCAGCCTTTATTTACATTGAAATCGAAGAATAGAGTAACTTAAGACAATGTTGGTTCAAATGTTTTGCAATCTGTTTCTTTACTGTTGTCAGCTTGCTTACCAGTATGACTTACCACGTAAATTTTTTCCGCTCCACATTGATTTCCGTGTTCCCAGAATGAACAGTTATTTACTTCACATAAAACATCTTTTGCCAAAATAATCATCTCCTTCGTTTTTGATGGATTAATTTTTTCATCATTAGTGGTTGTTCATAAAGGCAGGTAAAAAGGACACAGCGAATTTCTTGCTCCTCGTTAGCCTCCTTTTTGAACACGCACTATTAGTATGGGTAGGCAGGACAAAATACATACCACAAATAATGGAGAGAATTGTCTATTTTTCGACACCTCTTTTTTTTATCAACGCATACTCAACGTAAACACCAAGTATTCCTTTTATTTTTTTGCGCCTTTTTGCTGCAAATATTTTTTGTCATGCATAAATAGCTTCCAAAAAAAATAAAAGCCAGGAAATAGTATGATAAATCCAACGATATAAGTAACAAATAATGCATGAAATGATTTAGGATCTGTAAAGGCGGATGTAATTGTCACTTCTGGATAAACAATAAAGGGGAGATGCGCTTTTCCATAAACATAGCTGGCAAGCAGATATTGCAAAGTGATTGAAATAATTGCAAGTCTTGGCCGTCCCTTTCCACCTGGGTTTTTATGGGAAGGAATAAATAAAGCAGCCCCTCCAATGACAAAAAGAAGCAATGATACTACTAATAATGGAGAATTTTGCATCATTTTGCTGTAAATCCAATGGGCATCTTGCCTTAACGTAACCATAATCATAACAGCCATTAACAAAGAAATTGGGCCAAGGATAATAGCATCCCTCCGATATACACGATAAGCCTCTGCTTCAGAAGAAACATTCGAATAATCCGCTAATAAAAGAGAGGATAAAAATAAGGTGCTGCTTAAGGCAAAACCAAAAAAGGCATACTCATTCCAGCTAGTAAATAAACCAACTAAATCAAGGGATTGTTTATCTGCAGAGAAATGAACGAATCCTCCATGTGTGATAGGCAAAATACTTAATAAAATACCTGGAATCAGCATTCCTGAAATACCAGATATAATGGTGAGCGGCTTTCGAAACTTTGGGACAACATTGGAAAAAACAAGAAAAGCACTTCTAATAGCTAAAAGAAGCAAAATAGCACTACCAGGAATAAGAAGAACCGTTCCTAATGTAAAAGCGGCTGTTGGGAACATACAATAAACGGCGACAACAATGGCTACAATAAATGTGTTTGTTACCTCCCAAGTTGGAGAGAGGTAACGGTTAGCGATATTCGTAGCTTGTGTTTTTTCTTTGTTCATATATATCATGGACCAGAATCCTGCTCCAAAATCCATGGTCGCCATGATGGCATAAATAAATACAAATCCCCACAGGACAGTTATTGCTAATAATGAATCTGTCATAAATATCACTCCTTAACTATTGGATCCAAAAAGCGGTATATCTTTTTCTTTTGCTGCATGCAAATCATTTAGTACCGTATTTTTCCGGAAATAATAAATTAATACAAAGGAAACAGAGATGGCTAATATGACATAAACCACTATAAATAAAATAAATAATAAGGCTAAATTTCCAGATGAAGTAACGGAATTTGCTGTTGATAAAATACGATAAATTGTCCAAGGCTGACGACCTGTGCAAGCGAATAGCCATCCACATTCTATTGCCATGAGAGCTAAAGGGCCGGATGCAACAAATATCCATAATAAAAATTTAGGGAATTTTTGTTTTTTTAATAGAAATCTCCATGCTAGGGATGCTAAGGCAAGAAAGATTAAGAAAGAACCTATTCCAACCATCGCATTAAAAAGGGTGTGAACGTATAATGGTGGCCAAAATTCTTCAGGGAAATCATTTAACCCGGTCACTACCGTATCGAAGCTATTACCCGCCAAAAAACTTAGTGCCCAAGGAATTTCAATGGCTCCTTTTATTTCACGATTTTCTTTATCGGTAATGCCGCCAATTGCTAAAGGAGCATGTGATTGTGTTTCAAAAAGCCCCTCTGCCGCAGCCAATTTTTCTGGCTGATATTCATAAAGCTTTTGGGCAGATGCATGACCGTTCATTGCCGTTAATAGAGAAAATATCCCGCCGATTATCAGGCTCAAGAGTAATGCTTTTTGATGAAATTGAAAGACACGCGAACGAAAAGGGTGTCTCATCATTTTAAAGGCAGAAACTGAAGCAACTGCAAAGGCGCCAGTTGTGTAGGCACTCATTGCTACATGTCCAGCAGATACAAAAAAAGACGGATTAAAAAATGCCTTCCATGGATTTACATCGGTAATCTCTCTTCCATCCAAACGAAAACCTTGTGGAGTTCCTTCAAATGCATGTACATTTGTAATGAGAACGGCAGAAGCAAGTGCTCCAATTGCAACTAAAGTTAAACTAATAATCCTTGCCCATGGAGGAATCCTTTCTGCTGCATAAACATAGATGGACATAAATAGAGCTTCGATAAAAAAAGCGTATATCTCGATCTGAAATGGCAGTGCCATCACCTTTCCGATTACTTCCATAAATCCTGGCCATAATAAGGATAACTGCAATCCAGCAATTGTTCCGGTTGGAATTCCAACACCTAATAATATCCCAAAGGTTTTTGTCCACCTTTTTGCCATAATGACATAATCCAAATCTTTTGTTTTTTGATACAACAATTCAGCAGTCAACATCATAAGTGGCAATCCAACACCTATTGTTGCAAAGATAATATGAAACCCCATTGTGGTGCCAAACATACTTCTTGCTAAAACTAAATGATCCATTCCTATCTTCCCTTCATCTGTCTATATCATATTTGTTAGTATTTTCAAGTATTTAATTAAATATGTAATCTTTTCCTTTCTATTGGAAAATAAGGGAAGGTATATTCGCTTTAAATTGTAAATTTTAAAAAAAAATACGATGTAAGCTATTTCAAATTTGTGTAATAGTAATTTTTTTTTTACTATAAAATTAGATTGTTTTCCATTCCTCGTTTTATAGAGAAATCAAGCAATCAAAAAGTACGAACAATGTGATGGAGAAATAGTTTGATAAAAGGGGCGGAATAAGATGAGTATTTTAAATGAGATTTTAGCGCATAATGAAGGATTTGTTCGTGAAAATAAATACGAACAATATATCACGACAAAATTTCCAAATAAACGAATGGTTATTTTAACTTGTATGGACACAAGATTGCTGGAATTATTGCCACAAGCGTTAAATCTTGCAAATGGGGACGTTAAAATAATCAAAAATGCTGGTGCAGTTGTCGTACATCCATTAGGAAGTATTATGAGAAGTATTCTTGTTGCTGTATACGAATTAAAAGCAGATGAAGTATTAGTGATTGGTCATCATGATTGCGGGATGAGTGCATTAAATGCAGATGATATGATAGGCAAGATGAAAGAAAGAGGGATATCAGAAGAAATATTAAATACGCTTCAACACTCAGGAGTAAACCTGAAAAAATGGTTAACAGGTTTTGATTCTGTTTCAGAGAGTGTGTCTCATAGTGTCAATATGATAAAAAATCATCCGCTTCTTCCAACAGAGGTTCCGGTGCATGGTTTAGTTATAGATCCGAAAACTGGGAAATTAGATTTAGTAGTAAATGGATATGGAGATAAAAATTAACGCTAATTAATGAGTATGTTTATGTTTTTTACATGGCCATTCTTCTGGTACCGGATCTATTCCGCCTGGGTGAAAAGGATGGCATTTTAGTATTCGTTTTATGGTTAAATAACCGCCTCTTAAAGCGCCGTATTTTTTTATTGCTTCTAATCCATAGGAAGAGCAAGTTGGATAAAAACGGCATGTAGGTGGTGTAAGTGGGGAAATTGCTTTTTGATAAAAATGAATGATAAAGATAAAGAATTTTTTCATTGTTTTTTTTCCTTTCTTACTATAGGGTATGTGTGTAAGTAAAATCCAGAAGGATAAAGCAAAACCTTAAAAATGGCAGTATTATAACTAAGTATTTACGGTCAATTTGAGTATAGCATGACGAGAACTATCAAGAAAATAATAAGCAAATCTTTATCAACCTGAAGATTATTCCATCTGATCAAGCAAGTCAAATAAGAGCATATGTTATCTTTGGAACTATTAAGGGCTAAAAATATATAATAGTAATTAAGTTGATGTTATTACTTGGATTTTACGTTATAATGAAGTATCGAAATAAAAAGGAGTTGTATCTTAATGCCTTCAGTAGAAAGTTTTGAATTGGATCATAACGCGGTGAAAGCACCGTATGTAAGACATTGTGGCGTACATAAAGTAGGCAGCGATGGATTAGTAAATAAATTTGATATTCGTTTTTGCCAGCCTAATAAGCAGGCGATGAAACCGGATGTTATTCATACATTGGAGCATCTATTAGCATTTAATATTCGTGACCATGCTGAAAAGTATAATCATTTTGACATCATTGATATTTCACCAATGGGCTGTCAGACAGGATATTATTTAGTTGTTAGTGGTGAACCGACAGTAGAGGAAATCATTGATCTATTAGAAGGAACAATGACTTCAGCATTAGAAATTACCGAAATTCCTGCTGCTAACGAAAAGCAATGCGGGCAAGCAAAACTTCACGACCTTGAAGGTGCAAAAAAATTAATGCAGTTTTGGTTAAAACAAAATAAAGAAGATTTGAAGCAAGTTTTTGCATAAAAACATGGTATAAATGAATGGACATTTAGGATGTCTTATTAATAAAAAGGACTGCAACAGTTGTTTAAAACAATCATTGCAGTCCTTTTTGATCACGTTATTAAATAACAATGAAACATATTTATAAAATGGGACCTAATAAGCGTGAAAAGGATTCTTTAAAGCGGATAAACAAAGACCGCTTATTATATTTTTCTAGTGTAAGCTGAGTAGACAGCTGCAGATCCTCTAAAAATCCATCCGTTAAAAGATTGGCGAATGCTTCACTATAAATAAATGCATTTACTTCAAAGTTCAGCCGAAAACTGCGCATATCAATATTTGCTGTACCAACAGATGTAATTTTTCGATCCACCATCAATGTTTTCGCATGAATAAATCCGTTTTCATAAATATAAATTTTTGCGCCAGCCTTTAACATCTCTCCAATATAAGAGTACGTAGCCCAGTACACAAACATATGATCAGGTTTATTTGGTATCATTATTTTTACATCAATGCCAGACAAGGCAGCAATTCTAAGTGTGTCAAGTAAGCTGGTATCTGGAATGAAATAAGGAGTTTGAATAAAAACGGATTCCTTCGCTGCGGTAATCATTTTAATATAACCATTTTTTATTTGCTCCCATTCAGAATCAGGTCCACTTGAAACAATTTGCATACCAATATTACCTATAATTTCATCCGTTCTATCTGGGAAGTATTCTGGTGAATAACTGATTCCTTGTAGATGGGAAGCTTGATTCCAATCAAGAATAAATCGTGTCTGTATTGCGTAAACCGCTGTTCCAATAATTCGCAAGTGGGTGTCTCGCCAGTATCCATATTTAGGGTTTAATCCTAAATATTCATCTCCAACATTAAAACCGCCAATATAACCAATATGACCGTCAATAATAGCTAATTTTCGATGATTTCGATAGTTAAGTCGTAAATTAATAAGGTGAAGCTTGCTTGGGAAAAATACCTCTACTTGTCCACCGGCCGCTTTTAATGTTTTAAAGATTCTTCTTCGCAAGGTTCTAGAACCAAGTTCATCATATAATAATCGAACTTCAACCCCTTCTTTAGCTTTTTCAACTAAAAGATTGATCAATCTTGAGCCGATTCCGTCATTTTTGAAAATATAATATTGCAGATGCACAGATTTTTTTGCCTGCTTAATGTCTTTCAGTAATTGCTCGAATTTTTTATGCCCATCTGTAAAAACATCAACCGCATTATTTTCTGTTAAAACCGCATCGTTATTAAATAAATTCATATAAATAAGATCTTGATTTGCTTTTATCACCGAATTTGTTGTTCTAAGCTGATTGGAGCTGATTTGAAGCAACTGGGAAGCCAATATTGGTTCAACTCCGAGTTTTTTTCTCTCTTCCCATTGAAACATTTTTCTTTTACTTAAGTTTTGTCCAAAAAGTAAATAAAGAATGAAACCTAAAATAGGAATAAATGTTAATACCATAATCCATGCCCATGTTGTACTAGCATCGCGTCTTTCTAAAAAAATAACAAGAAATGCGAATATTATATTAAGTAAAATGATTGTACTAACTAACACGGTATATATATGCATCGTTTCTAGTCCTTTCAAACAGCAGTCTTAACCTAAATCTAGAGCAGTATTATATCATGTTGAGGTGAATGATTTCTGTATCATTATAGGCGAAATTAAACTAGCAGGGAACTATTTTGCCCTAATTTTCCCTTTTATTTGATAAAATAATAGAATAATATGGAAACATACATAAAAAGATAGGGGAATTTGATTATGGAAGAGATACATATTGGAATGCTGCTTTTTTTAATTATTGCTGGATTTACTGCGGCATTTATTGATTCAGTTGTTGGAGGTGGTGGATTAATTTCATTGCCAGCTCTATTATTTACTGGTTTACCGCCGCAAATGGCATTAGGAACAAATAAATTGGCTTCTGCAATGGGTTCGTTGACGAGCTCTATTTCATTTCTTCGCCATGGGAAAATTAATAAAGCATTAATGGCAAAATTATTGCCTTTATCTATTATTGGTTCAGCGATAGGAGTATATGTAGTACAAAAAATTCCTTCTGACAAGCTGAAGCCATTGATTTTAATCATTTTAATTATCGTAACCATTTATACGTTAACAAAAAAAGAGTGGGGCTTAACTTCTACATTTAAAGGGATGACCAAAAAAAAGGCTATATTTGCTGTTGGAATTGTTGCATTAATTGGATTTTATGATGGTTTTCTTGGAGGAGGTACTGGTTCTTTTTTTCTGTTTGCTTTTTTGTTAATGGGTTTTGATTTTATTGAATCTGCTGGAAATGCCAAGGTATTGAATTTTGGAAGTAATATTACAGCGTTGATCGTATTTATGTATTATGATTCGATTTATTATCAGTATGGAATACCGATGGGAATTGCAATGGTTGCTGGTGCTTTAATTGGGTCAAGGGTAGCAATTAAAAAGGGTTCTTCTTATGTGAAGGTATTGTTTGTGCTTGTATCTGTTGTGTTGATTGGTAAAAATATTTATGATCACTTTTTTTCTTAGGCTATTATTTGTTTAGGAAGTGTAGGGTTGACTCGTTTTAAATCCTGCAGGAGTCTTCGTGTTTAGGAAAAAGGTGCTCTCGATAAGTCCGCAGTCAGAATACACTTCGCTTTCCATGGGCAGGGCGGCGAGCCTCATCGGAGCTTTGCTTCTTTGATGTCTCTTCTTTCCCGCGAATCCCATAGGAATCTTCGTATATTCTGACTGCTCTTTGCTTATAAATGAAAGAAACCTGCTTCTTTTCATGTGCTATGGTGCGGGTCTTATTAGCATAGATACCTACCTTGAAAAAAGGCTTGCTCTCTCAATTAGTCCGCAGTGTGCATACACTTTGCTTTCCTGAGGAAGATTGATGAGCTTTCTTATTGCAATGCTGTTGTCCTGATGATTAATGTAAATTCCTTTGAGGGAAAACGGTGCTTCTTTGTTGGCGATAATCTTCTTTTGCAAATTTTCCTTTTAAACTTTCTATTAAGTATAATCCCATTAAATCATATAGTTCTTGTTCGTTTAATTCTTGAATGATATGTAATAAATCTTCTCTTGTCATTTCTTCTAAAAAAGCAAATGCAAGCATATCAATATCTTCTTCATCCCCGGTTAATTTATTTTTATATAAATTATAAAGTTCATCCACTAATTTCATTTTTATAACCTCCAGCAGGAAATGTATCCTGAATAATTAGCTGTTTTTGTAATCGTTTTAATTATTGTATCATGTGAACATTAAATAAAACATTGTACGATGAAAAGATTTCTATTTATTATACCCTTTTTTTCTTTATTGGTTACATACCCTTTGGATTGAAATATATTCCATTTTATTTCCTTTTGTTTTAATTTTAACAGTTTACGTACGAGAAATCTTATAGAAAAAAAGATGGAATCGTGTGAAAATAGAACAAATAATAGTTACGTCCAAATTTCTTGATAAAAGAATAACCGATAGAAGAATGTGAGGAACTACATGGATACATTTTATGATTTTTATGGTTCAAAGGTGCGTTTTTCATTTCAAAAAGAAGAATTCTCCACAAGCGCTGAACATGTTCTGGTCATTTGCTTTATGGAAGGGAAATGGTTATTAACCCAGCATAAAAAAAGAGGCTTAGAATTTCCTGGAGGCAAAGTAGAAAGCGGAGAGAGTATAGAAACAGCAGCTAGAAGGGAAGTTTATGAAGAAACAGGAGCAATAATAACAAAAGTGCATTGGGTTGCACAGTACCAAGTACATTTGGAAAATACCTGTTTTCTAAAAGCCGTTTATTTTGCAATGGTCAATCAACTCACAAAAAAAGAGGATTATTTAGAAACGAATGGGCCAATCTTAATAGAAGATTCTATCTTAGAACAAAGGTGTAATGATAGATTTAGCTTTATTATGAAAGATAACGTAATGAAAAAATGTCTTAATAGAATCAAACAGGATTTCTGTTTGCCATAAATAAAGAGTGTTTTGAATTTGGATAGAAGAGGAAAGTAAAAATATAGTTCGTAAAAAAATTATAAACTTCTTAGCTTATTTACAGAGAAGGCACCCACGCAAAAAATGGCATTCCACCTGCGGAAACTTTTTTTTTAGGGTAGCTTAAAAGAAACTATTTTATCTAAAAAAATTGAAAGGAGGTACTATTTTATGAATGGAGAAATTTTAGAAAAAGTAAAATTCCCTTCGCCACATCCTTCCATTGCTTTATTTATTGTTACGTATTATGCAGACGGACTGAAAATAAAAGGGTTACTAGCAGAACCAACAGATGGGAAATCATATGACGGCTTTCTTTACTTAAGAGGAGGAATTAAAAATGTTGGCAAAGTAAGGCCGGGAAGAATCGTTCAATTCGCGACAGAAGGTTTTATTGTATTTGCTCCATTCTATCGTGGCAATCAAGGAGGGGATGGCAATGAAGATTTTGCAGGAGAGGATCGAATAGATGCAATTGCTGCCTTTGATTTATTAACAAAGCATAAACGGGTTAAACAGGTTCATGTTTTTGGGTTTTCAAGAGGTGGTGTAATGGCTCTTCATGTAGGTTTGCATTGTCCTGTCGCTTCAATTGTTACATGGGGTGGAGTCAGTGATATGGTACTTACCTATCAAGAAAGGCAAGATTTGCGAAGAATGATGAAAAGAGTAATTGGTGGGACACCAAACAAATATCCAGAAAGATATCGCGAGCGTACTCCTTTATTTTATTTAGAGAAAATAAGTGCTCCAACATTAATTATTCATGGTATGTTGGACAAGAATGTTTCAATCAAACATAGTTATCAGTTAGAGAAGGGATTATTAAAAGCAGGGAAGGAAGTAGAAACATGGTATTTCCCTGAATATACGCATTATTTTCCGCCTTTTATAAACAGAAAAGTTGTATCAAATTTAAGCGTTTGGATGAAGAAACATACATATTAGGTGATAAAATAAGAACAGCGAGGAGGCTCAAGCGTAGCCCCATGGAAAGCGAAGTGTATTCTGGCTGCGGACTTATTAAGAGTGTACGGAACCATTTTTTCAAAATAGAAGGGAGTAATTTTGATGGGAATGCCTTTAGAATTAAATACGATGATTGTTACAAAGGGAAAGGAACAAAGGGTTAAAGAAAATTTATTTACGTTGCAAAAAGAGGAATATCGTCTATATCCTCTGCATATCCCTTTAGAAGTTAGAAAAACAAAATCTGGTGAAGTAATCGGAACAGCATCAATAGATAAATTAGAGTGGGAAAATGGAAAAACAAAAATTTCCTATCGACTGATAGCATTAAACTCAACGAATTAAAAGAAAATTTAATAAAATGATTGACATGGAATGAATGAGTACGATATTATTTTAATTTGAACGGATACTCTCTTATCCTGAGCTGGTGGAGGGACTGGCCCGATGAAACCCAGCAACCTACTATGTGAAGAAAATAGCCTAAAGCATAAACATTTATTATGTTCATGCGATAGACATTCTCTTAGGAAAGGTGCTAACCTGAAGCAAGGATCCTATTTCCTTGAACGATAAGAGTGAAAGGTGCGAATCGATTTGCTTTGAACCTTTTCACTATGAAAAGGTTTTTTGTATTGCAATCTGATAAACTATCTTTTATAAAATGTATATTTTTGATGTGTGTTTTTAGGAAAGAGAAAGGTGATAGAGCTTTGTCATTTGATGATTTTACAATGTCAATCTCGGATAAAAACAGCATGTTTACTTCATACTATCTAGGGAATGAGTACCGTCTCAAACAGAGGTTTGTAGGGAAGGATTCTCCAAACGAAACGACCTCGCTTTTATTTTTCAATAAATAAGGAGGAAACCAGATGTCAACAAAACGTCGCTTGTTCACTTCTGAATCGGTAACTGAAGGTCATCCTGATAAAATTTGTGACCAAATTTCAGATGCTATTTTAGACGCGATTCTCGCAAAGGATGCGAACGCTCGTGTAGCTGCAGAAACATCTGTTACAACCGGATTAGTTCTGGTTGCAGGAGAAATTACAACATCCACTTATGTAGATATCCCAAAAATCGTACGAGAAACAGTGAAAGAAATTGGCTATACTCGTGCAAAATATGGTTTTGATGCAGAAACTAGTGCAGTTTTAACATCTATTGATGAGCAATCTGCTGATATTGCATTAGGGGTAGATCAGGCTCTAGAAGCACGTGAAGGAAAAATGACGGATGAAGAAATTGAAGCAATTGGTGCAGGTGACCAAGGGTTAATGTTCGGCTTTGCATGTAATGAAACAAAAGAACTAATGCCGCTGCCTATTTCATTAGCACATAAACTATCAAGAAGATTAGCAGAGGTACGCAAAGAAGAAATACTTCCATATCTTCGTCCAGATGGAAAAACACAAGTTACAGTAGAATACGATGAAAATAATCATCCAGTTCGAATTGACACGATTGTAATCAGTACACAGCATCATCCGGAAATTACATTAGAACAAATTCAACGTAATATAAAAGAATATGTTATTAATCCTGTTGTGCCAGCAGAATTAATAGATGAAAATACAAAGTATTTTATTAACCCAACTGGCCGTTTCGTTATTGGTGGTCCTCAAGGTGATGCAGGTCTAACTGGTCGAAAAATTATTGTCGATACATACGGCGGGTATGCACGTCATGGTGGAGGAGCTTTTTCTGGAAAAGATCCAACAAAGGTGGATCGATCTGCAGCATATGCAGCTCGTTATGTGGCGAAAAATATTGTTGCAGCAGGTTTAGCAGATAAAGTAGAAGTACAGCTTGCATATGCTATCGGAGTAGCTCAGCCTGTATCGATTGCAATTGAAGCATTTGGTACAGAAAAAGTTTCAGAAGAAAGACTGGTTGAAGCAGTTCGGGAACATTTTGATTTGCGTCCAGCTGGAATTATTAAAATGCTTGATCTGCGTCGCCCGATTTATCGACAAACGGCTGCTTACGGTCATTTTGGTCGTAATGATCTTGACTTGCCATGGGAGCGTACAGATAAAGCAGATATTCTAAAAAAGCTATTATAGAGAACTAAATAAAAAGAAGGGAGCAAGGTTTGTAAAAGAACATTGTATACCTTCTGAAGAGACTGATTTCAAATTGGAGTCAGTCTTTCTTTTTGTCGAATTATAGGGCTAAGTTAAGTTAATCAATGAAGGAATTCAAGTTAGATTCTCCCCTTTAAAGAACCCCATCTTTGATACAGAAAAATAAAATAATGTAACCCTAATTTTTATTTTTCGTCTAATAGGTATGCTGCTTAATTTATGATACAATAGAAAACTAGATGGTATCATCTATAGTAAAATATTTACACATTGTTTCTACTATTAAGTGAAAATAAGAGTAGAAAAAAGCAATTCTTTTATTGCTTTTTGAGACTTATAGAGTACTTATTCTGACAACCTTAAAAGCCGGGAGTATCCTATAAAAACAACAATAACAAGAGAATGGAGAAGGTGAGCCGTATGTGTGGTTTTGTAGGCTGCGTACATGATAAAGCACAAAACTTTCAAGCTGAGCAAAAAGAACAATTTGCAGAAATGAATCGAATTATTACTCATCGTGGACCTGATGATGAAGGGTATTATTATGATAATCATATTCAATTTGGCTTTAGAAGATTAAGTATTATTGACATTGAAAGTGGGCATCAGCCTTTAACATATGAAAATGAGCGCTATTGGATAATATTTAATGGAGAAGTTTATAACTACTTAGAAATCAGAGAAGAGTTGATAAAAGCTGGTTTAACTTTCCAAACAAATTCAGATACGGAAGTAATTATTGCATTATACAGCCATGAAAAAGAAAAGGCTGTAGAAAAATTACGCGGAATGTTCTCTTTTGTGATTTGGGACAAACAAGAAGAGACTTTATATGGAGCGCGTGATCCATTTGGCATTAAACCTTTCTTTTACATGGAAGATGGAGAGAAAACGTATTTTGCATCAGAAAAGAAAAGCATTTTAATGGCATTAGAAAGCGATGTATTAAACTATGAATCCCTTCAACATTATTTAACTTACCAGTTTGTACCTGAACCTTATACAATGTCAGAAGGAATTAAAAAGTTGGAGCCAGGTCATTATTTCACAAAGAAAATGGGTTCTCCAATGGAAATTAAACGCTACTGGAGAGCTTCCTTCCAACCTGTAAACAAAACAGAAAATGAATTTGCCAAAGAAATCAAAGATGTTTTGTTTGATAGTGTGAAAATGCATATGAGAAGTGATGTACCTGTGGGATCTTTCCTGTCAGGAGGAATTGATTCGTCTATCATTGCTAGTATTGCAAAAGAGTTTCACCCATCAATTAAAACTTTTTCAGTTGGATTTGAGCATAATGGCTTTAGTGAAATAGATGTAGCCAAAGAAACCGCAGATAAATTAGGACTGGAAAATATTAATTATGTTATCTCTCCAGAAGAATATATGAATGAAATTCCAAAAATTATGTGGCATATGGATGATCCATTAGCAGACCCTGCATGTGTACCATTATATTTTGTTGCTAGAGAAGCTCGTAAACATGTAACCGTTGTTCTTTCAGGAGAAGGAGCAGATGAGCTGTTTGGCGGGTATAATATTTACCGTGAGCCACAATCATTGGAAGTGTTTAATAAGATTCCGAGAGTCGGAAAGTCCTTATTGCGTACTATTGCAGGGATGCTTCCAGAAGGCGTAAGGGGTAAGAGCTTTATTGAACGTGGTGTAACGCCGATGGAAGAGCGATATATTGGAAATGCAAAAATGTTTTTAGAAGAAGAGAAGCAGAAGTTATTATCTGTTTATAATAATAATTTACATTATACAAATATCACAAATCCTCTTTATAATGAAAGCAAAGGCTACGATCCTGTTGATAGAATGCAATTTATTGATATTCATACATGGATGCGCGGGGATATATTATTAAAAGCGGATAAAATGACAATGGCACATTCTTTAGAATTGCGTGTACCATTCTTAGATAAAGCTGTATTCGATGTGGCATCTAAAATTCCAACAAGCTTAAAAACGGCAAATGGAACAACCAAATACATTTTGCGTAAAGCGGCAGAATCGTTTGTACCGGAACATGTATTAAATCGTAAAAAATTAGGCTTTCCTGTACCGATTCGTCATTGGTTAAAAGCGGAAATGAACGAATGGGCAAAAACGATTATTAAAGAAAGTGATACAGACCATTTGCTAAATAAAGCAGTTATTTTACAGTTGTTAGAAGATCATTGCCAAGGAAAAGCGGATAATAGCCGTAAAATTTGGACTGTTTTAATGTTTATGGTATGGCATAGTATCTATATTGAAAAAAAATATTCCTTCGAAAAGGAATGTTTAAAAGGGAAAGAAGTCCAAGCTGTTAGGAATTAGTTATAAGTTATTGCTTGGCTTCCCATTTGCACCCATCCTTCAATAAATTGTTGTATGGGTGCCTTTTTATTTTTTTCACCAGTTAGTGGATCATTAAAAAAGACATAGTCATCATTATAGCCTGTTATTAATACAGAGTGTTCAGAATAAGTAACTTGGATAGTACCACTCGGAGTAATCCATGTTCTAAAATTATCATCTGATAATTTGTTAAATGTCGAGGTGGTTACAATCCAAACTGGTCGGTTATCTGCAAGCACCGTTTTTATTTTTTCAAAATCAGAACCAGTCAAATCAACAATAGCATTGGGCAAATATTTTTCTGCTAATTTAGCTATCGGTTTATGATAAACTCCTAGTCCTGGACCTTTAAGAGAATACATATCACCTATAAAGCCATCGTTTGGATTACCGTAATAAATTTTTCCGTTTTTATTTTTATAGGGAGTAGTATCTTTGATGACTTCTTCTGCTAAAGTCATTTTATCCACGTTAATTCCAGCGTATTGAAGAAGCATGGCTAAGCTCGTTACTTCACAACCGCGGGGAAGTTCAGGCAATTGACTAATAATTGGCGCGTCTAGCTGTATGCTTTCCTTTCTGTTTACGGAGACTGTTGTTTTCTTTTCAAGGTTTGTAATGGTTTTCATTACTTGTTCGGTCGCTTTTTTAGCTAAGGCTATTTCCCCTCCATTTCTAAAATGAAGAAGATAAGCTCCAAGTACTCCTGATATAATAATGAGAGTAAAGAAAATAACTCTTATGAAGTTGGTCAAATTTCGTTGTACCCAAAAAAATAAAAGGGATAATACGCCGATTATCGAATATAAAATAATTCCGTTTGTTTCCATATTGCCACCCGTTAATAAGTATAGTTTTTATATCGTACGTTTTTTAAATTATTTTAGTGTATATGATAACTGTTTATTTTCCCCATTCAGTTAAATTAAACTAACCTCCTCATTTTGCTCTTGTATTGATTATTGTGACTAATAATTATAAGGGACTGTTAACTTACTGCTATAATTTATCTGCATTACGGATAGACTAAAAGTGCGTGTTTAAAAAGGATACTCTATACTCCGTTTTGTTAGTATAAGCAGATAGTCTTTATTTTTCCTTAATACGGACTAGATGGTCTAATCACCATCTTAATTAGTGTCTAATATTAAGGTAACATAATTAATGCAATAAAAATGAGTAAATTTAATGTGATATCGTTGATGCTTCTATCCATTTATTTGTCAAAGCAAGAAATCTGCTACATAATAAAGTATATTGGTTTTGGAGTGGGGGGAATTAATTATGTGGAAATGGGAAGCAGAGGGTGAAGCAAAGGCAGTCATTGTTATTGTTCATGGTGCAATGGAGCATCATCGAAGATACGGCTGGCTTATTGAAATGTTTCGATTATCTGGCTTTCATGTTGTGATGGGAGATCTCCCAGGCCAAGGAATGACAACAAGATCCAGCAGAGGACATATTGAATCCTTTGATGAATATACAATAGAGATTAAGGACTGGATTCAAGCAGCATATCAATTTGAATTGCCAGTTTTTTTATTGGGGCATAGTTTAGGAGGATTAGCATCCGTACGTTTGATTCAGCAGGAAAAATTAAAAATTGCCGGGTTAATTTTATCTTCCCCTTGTCTTGGCTTAATCAATTATCCAAATAAACTATTAGGTGTTCTTTCTATACTTTTAAATAAAATAGTTCCTAAACTACGTATGAAGTCTGGTTTAACCATTGATTTAGCAACTAGAAGTGATGCCATTCGGGAAATTGACAGTAACGATACATTATATATAACAAAGGTTTCTGTTAGATGGTATCGAGAATTACTTGCAGCAATTAAGAGTGCATTTACAGATGTAACGAAAACACAAGATCTTCCTTTATTATTGATGCAAGGTGGAGATGACTTAGTAGTAGATAAAAAAATGGTGAAGAGCTGGTTTAATATGGTACCATTATCAGAGAAGAGATATAAAGAATGGCCGAAATGCTATCATGAAATCTTTAACGAACCAGAAAGAGAAGAAATATTTGAGTATGCAAAGGATTTTATTATAAGTAGACTAAAATCTGTTGGATATATTGTATAAGTGAGGTTTTTAATATGTCAGTACCAATTATGCCGCTATCCTTAATGTCAAAAGTTTATTTAAAAGTATTCCCGATTGTCCATAAGGAATTAAAATATTGGACAGAAAGAGCAAATGCTATACCGAATAAAGAGCTTCGGAAACAAGCGTTAGCAAGCATTGAACAAAAGACCTTTCATTGTGAAGGCGGATCTATTATGGCGTTAATAGCAAAAAATAAATACAAAGATGCCATAAAATTTATTGTTGCTTATCAGACAATCAGTGATTATTTAGATAATTTGTGTGACCGAAGCACTTCCCTAGATCCAGAAGATTTTTCTGCCTTGCATGAGTCTATGATGCATGCATTAACATTGGATGCAGCGCCAACTAACTATTATCGATTAAGAGAAGATCAGGATGATGGGGGATATTTATACGATTTAGCCAAAACTTGTCGTGAAGCTCTTGCCACTCTAGATAATTATGTACATATTAAGGATTATTTATTGGAACTTTGCGGATTTTATTGTGATCTGCAAATTCACAAGCATGTTAATGTAGAAGATAGAATTCCAAGATTGCGCTCTTGGTTTGATGATCACAAACATCTTATTCCTGAAATGGAATGGTATGAATTCTCCGCATGTTCAGGATCAACTTTAGGTATATTCTGTTTAATTTCCTACGCTTTTCGAAAGGATTTTGAACCAGCATATGCTTTAACTATTCGGGATGGATATTTTCCGTATATTCAGGGGCTGCATATATTATTGGATTATTTTATTGATCAAGAAGAAGACAGGATAGGCGGAGATTTAAACTTTTGTTTTTATTATAAAGATGAAAAAGAACTTTTTAATCGTCTGAAATATTTTGTCGTGGAAGCAGATAAACATACAAAAACACTGCCGCATCAACAATTTCATAAATTAATAAATAGAGGTTTATTAGGTGTTTATTTATCTGATGAAAAAGTAAGTAAACAGCAGGATATTCGGAAATTGGCAAAAGAAATGATTAAAACATCTGGTCCAATTGGCTACTTTTTTTATTTAAATGGAAGAGCCTACCGCAAATTTCAAAAAATAGTTCCTGCAAGCATTGCAAGAGCCATGATAAAGTAGTAATTGAAAAACTTAATACTGTCTAGTCAAAAAGGTGTTACCCTTTATCATAAAAAAGTACGGATAAAGGAGAATACCTTTTTGACTTATTTTATCTTTTTTCAATAGCGATAATAAATGGCGGATTGTTTACTTGATTCATAAATCGATACTGTAATACATGTGCCGATTGCTGGTCAATTGTTTCTACATAAGATAAGATCTCATCACGCTCTAACTGTCCTTCTGGATGGCCATGATAGATAACTAAAACAATAATGCCTTCAACTGCCATTATGTCTAATAACTGTTCAATCGCTAGAATCGTGGTTTGGGCTGTTGTGACAATGTTTTTGTCTCCGCCAGGCAAATAACCAAGATTAAAAATCGCAGCCGTTATTTTTCCATAATAACTTTCTGGTATAATTGCTTTTATTTGTTCATGCCCATTTAAAGAAAGTACCGCCACATCATTTAACTTATGTTCGGTTAATTTGTTTTCCGTTGCAATAAGTGCCTCTTGCTGAATATCAAAACTAAAAACTTTTCCCGTTTCTCCTACAAGTTTTGCTAAAAATAAAGTGTCATGTCCATTTCCCATCGTCGCATCAACTGCAATATCGCCTGTTGTTACACTTTTTTTCAGTAAACTTCGTGCGAAGGGAAGAATTCTTTCTAACTTCATATGGAAACCTTCTTCGTTGATTTGTAATATTTCCCTTGCCAGCTGTTTCTTCTTTTTAACTCTGCATCAATACTATTTAATACTTCCCATTTATTTACACTCCACATCGGGCCAACCATTAATTCAATTGGTCCATCTCCAGTTATTCGGTGAATAATCATCTCTGGTGGTAAAATTTCTAATTGATCACATACTAATGAAACATATTCTTCAAACGACATAAATTCTAGCATGCCTTTTTCATACTGCTTCACCATAGGTGTTCCTTTTAATAAATGGAGTAAATGGATTTTGATTCCTTGAACATCGAGTTGACTAACTGCATGAGCTGTTTCCATCATCATTTCATTTGTTTCTAAGGGCAGTCCGTTAATAATATGAGAGCATATTCGAATATTATGCTTTCTTAATTTAGCAACCCCTTCTTTATAACAAGAAAAGTCATGGGCACGATTGATGAGATCGCCTGTTTTATCATGGACCGTCTGCAAGCCTAGTTCAACCCATAAATATGTGCGTTTGTTCAGCTCAGCTAAGTATTCCACAACTTCATCTGGAAGACAGTCTGGCCTTGTAGCGATAGAAAGACCAATAACATTCTCTTGATGAAGCACGGTTTCAAACTTTTCGCGAAGTTCCTCAACAGGAGCATGGGTATTGGTATAGGCTTGAAAATAAGCCATGTATTTGCCATCTTTCCATTTTGTATGCATTTTATTTCGTATTTCATGAAATTGCTTTTCTAAACTGTCTACCCGGTTCCCGGCAAAATCACCAGAACCTGCTGCACTGCAGAATGTACAGCCGCCATGAGCAACCGTGCCATCTCTATTTGGGCAATCAAATCCTCCGTCTAATGCAATTTTAAATACTTTATGTCCAAATTCTTTTCGTAAATGATAATTCCAAGTATGATAACGTTTATTATCTGAAGCATATGGGAAAGGGTTAATCTGATTCATATCAGTAACCTCCTTATATGAAGTTAAATTTTTTCCATAAGAAAAATTTTAACATGAGTTACGAACATCTCCAAATAGATTTTAAAAACATCTAAGGTGGATTGTAGATATAGTTAAGAAAAGGAAGTAATAAGAATGCAGAACTGACTAATACTAGGATAGAAGCACTTCGCTTCTATAGGTGATAAAGAGGAGGTCTATACAAATGGCAACTCGACAATCCGTGGATGAGCTTTTGCAAAGATGCAATGAAGTCATAAGTGATGCTCAAGAGCAATATAAAATTGGAAGCATACAGGAGCATTATAATAGCGAGGAATATACAGACGCGCAAATGAAATTGGAGAATGTATTTAACGATTTACATGTTATGGACCACAGTGCCAATCAGCAGCAGAGAGAAGAACTTCATCGAATGAGATTATTAGTTGAAAAAATGCAAAATCAAATGACAACTAAATTGCAATAAGGGGGAAATACAAGAATGAAGAAGCGTTCGAAACAAAATAATCCAGAACAAAAAACTCGTAATGGAATTAATAATCAGGATATTGAGCTTGGTGCGGAGTTTGATTCTGTTAAATTATCGAAAAAGAAATATGAAAAATCTGGAGGGCAGCCACAGAAATCAAAGACTAGAGTGGAGTCGGAATAAAATAGAAGATTTCATTTATTTCTAAATGATGATGTGGTTAAATTTCTTGGTTCTATCGATTGTTCGTTAAATTTTTTTTAATAAGTGGTGGGGGCGGAATTGGGCTCTCACCGCTTTTTTTTAAGCTACTTTGAAAAAAGGCTTTGGCTCTTTCAATTAGTCCGCATCCGGCATACACTTCGCTTTGCTGCGGGCTGCTCCCTGATAAATTTAAGAACCGTGCTTCTTTTCATGTTCAAGCTAAATTGAGGTGGTCAATTAGCTATTCATAGCGTTAAAGTAAGTAAATTCTTTGTTTCCTCCTTGATTTGATTGAAAAATAAGACTTTTTCGTCTACATTAATAGAAAGGAATATGTTTTAGTGCGAGTTCAAAAAGGAGAATAAAAAGGACCAAGAAGTTCAAGGCGTCATTTTTACCGGCTTTTTTTTGAACAACCTCTTTTAGGAAGGAAATTTAGATTATGACCAATATATGTTTAATAAGACATGGTGAAACAGACTGGAATTCATTAGGAAAGATACAAGGAAAAACTGATATACCATTAAATGAAAATGGTATAAAGCAAGCAAAGAACTGCCGTGATCATTTAAAAGGTACAGATTGGGACTTAATTGTGACAAGTCCATTAAAAAGAGCCAAAAAAACAGCAACAATTATTAACGAAGCGTTGGAACTGCCTCTTGTGGAAATGGAAGAGTTTATGGAAAGAAGCTTTGGGGATGCTGAAGGGAAAACGAGAGAAGAAAGAGAAAGACTATATCCTGATTTACAATATCCTAATCAAGAGTCTCGTTCTGATTTAATTAATCGAATAATGTGTGGACTAGAAAAGGTAGTAGAGGAGTATCCTGAAAAAAATGTATTATTAGTTGCCCATGGAGCAGTTATTCATACACTTCTTAATACGTTATCCGAAAACCAAATAACACTGGATAATACGTATTTAATGAATGCTTGTCTTAGTAATATCCATTATAAGGATAGCAAATGGACAGTTAGTGATTATAATTTAGTGGACCACCTTTCGTAAAAAAAGATACATAACAATGGGGGATGAGGCAAATGGCAAAGAACTATGGTGCATATATGGATCAAGAATTAAGAATGGGAGCAATAGGCGAGGGGAAATTAAATAAACTGCGCTTTGCTGTAAAAGATGTGTTCGATCTTGAAGGACATATTTCTTCAGCAGGAAATCCTGATTGGCTGAAAACACATGAAGCCGCTACTAAAACGGCTCCGGCTGTTATTAGGCTATTGCAAAATGGTGCGAATTTAGAAGGCACTACAATAACAGATGAACTAATGTATAGTTTAAATGGGGAAAACTATCATTATGGAACGCCAGTAAATCCAAAGGATCCTCGAAGAATTCCAGGTGGTTCTTCATGTGGATCTGCTGTCACTGCTGCAGCTGGATTATCTGATTTTTCTATTGGAACAGATACAGGTGGTTCTGTACGAATTCCGTCATCCTATTGCGGATTATTTGGCATTCGTCCTACGCACGGGTTGGTACCAATAGACGGCGTTATTCCACTTGCAAAAAGTTTTGATACTGTTGGATGGATGGCGAAAAAAGCAGAAGTTCTTCTGGAAGTTGGGAATGTACTAATTGATAAAAAAGAAAAGGAGCAAAAGCCTTTTTCTCATTTTTTGCTTCCAAAAGATGCTTGGGAATTAACGGATGAAAAAGTGAAGGAAGTGTTAGAAGCACATCTAAAAGGTGTAATAGAAAATCCAACTTCGATTCTCCTTGCAGAAGAAGGCTTGCAAGAATGGAAAGAAATCTTCCGTGTTATTCAGGCAAATGAAATATGGGAAGAGCATGGTGAATGGATTAAAAAGGAAAATCCTGCATTTGGACCTGGTATTGCAGAGCGTTTTGACATGGCAAGTAAGGTAACAATCGAAGAAGTCGAGGCGTCTAGTAAAAAAAGAAGCATTATTCGAAATAAAATGGAAGAGCTGCTGCAAGATAATGGCATACTTGTTATTCCAACAGCACCTGATGTGGCACCTCTGTTAAATTTACCTACAGAAGATTTAGAAGTTCGTAGAAGCCAAACATTACAATTATGTTGTATCGCAGGTCTTTCGGGATTACCACAAGTAAATGTTCCAATTGCAGAATTGGAAGGAGCACCTATTGGATTATCCTTTATAGCAGGAAAAAACCAAGATTTAAAACTCTTACAATGGATTGCTGGTCAATTCAAAGGTTAGATGAAAGGATATTTGTAAAAAAGGCTAAAACACATTCATATGATATACGCATATAGTAAAGTATCCGTTAACTGCATTCGTGCTTAATTGGCCGGTCATACAGCGATTGTTCTTTTTTAATCATTTCTGTTAGCCTACTTGCATCCTTACAAGAAATACAATACAATAGGAAAAGATATAGGGAAAAACATGGAGAAGGAATAGTAAAGATGATTTTTTGCAATAGAGAGCTGACGGTTGGTGAAAGTCATGCCAAAAACATCTTGAACTCACCTTTGAGTTGTAAGTGTGAACTTAAAGTAATACTTGCCGTCCACCGCGTTAAGGTTAATGAAGCGAGTGAACTCAATTGTTCACTAATGTGGGTGGTACCGCGGGAGATCATACATAATACCTCTCGTCCCTATTTGGGATGAGAGGTTTTTTATTTTTGCAAAAAACATACGATACCTTTAAATATAGGAGGAAATAAGATGAGTTTTAATCATCAAGAAATAGAGAAAAAGTGGCAGAATCATTGGGAAAATAATAAAACATTTAAAACGAGTGAAGATAAAGGAAAGAAAAAGTTTTATGCATTAGATATGTTTCCATATCCATCAGGAGCAGGATTGCACGTTGGACATCCAGAGGGATATACTGCAACAGATATCCTTTCTCGTATGAAAAGAATGCAGGATTTTAATGTATTACATCCAATGGGATGGGATGCATTTGGACTGCCAGCTGAGCAATATGCTTTAGATACAGGTAATCATCCAGCTGCTTTTACAGAAAAGAATATTAATACGTTTAGACGCCAAATTAAATTTTTAGGGTTTTCTTATGATTGGGATCGTGAAATTAATACAACGGATCCAGAATATTATAAATGGACACAATGGATTTTCTTGCAGTTATTTGAAAAAGGATTGGCTTATGTTGATGAAGTGGCAGTAAACTGGTGTCCTGCATTAGGAACGGTACTTGCAAATGAAGAAGTAATAGATGGAAAAAGTGAACGCGGAGGACATCCTGTTGAAAGACGTCCAATGAAACAATGGATGTTAAAAATTACAGCGTATGCTGACCGTTTAATTGAAGATTTAAATGAGGTAGACTGGCCGGAAAGCATCAAAGAAATGCAAAGAAACTGGATTGGCCGTTCAGAAGGTGCTGAAGTTGCTTTCCAAATCGACAATCATGCAGAAACATTTACGGTTTTTACGACAAGACCAGATACACTATTTGGGGCAACATATGCTGTTTTAGCTCCTGAACATGCTCTTGTGGAGAAAATTACGACAGAGCAGCAAAAAAATGCGGTAGATGATTATTTAGAAAAAATTAAAAGCAAAAGTGACTTGGAAAGAACAGATCTTGCAAAAGAAAAAACAGGTGTTTTCACAGGTGCTTATGCCATTAATCCAGTAAATGGGGAGAAATTGCCAATTTGGATTGCAGATTATGTACTAGTCAGTTACGGAACTGGCAGTATTATGGCAGTTCCTGCACACGATGAAAGAGACTATGAATTTGCCAAAACATTTGATCTTCCAATAAAAGAAGTAGTAGCAGGCGGAAATATAGAAAAAGAAGCCTTTACTGGTGAGGGAGAACATGTTAACTCTGATTTCTTGAATGGACTGAATAAAGAAGAAGCAATTACAAAGATGATTGCATGGTTAGAAGAAAAAGAAATTGGAACAAAAAAAGTGACGTACAGACTGCGCGATTGGTTATTTAGCCGTCAACGTTATTGGGGTGAGCCAATTCCAATTATCCACTGGGAAGATGGCACAATGACAGGTGTTCCAGTGGAAGAATTGCCATTAACACTTCCGGAAACATCAGAAATTAAACCATCTGGTACAGGTGAATCACCTCTTGCTAATATTACAGACTGGATAAATGTAGTTGATCCAGAGACAGGCAGAAAAGGCAGACGGGAAACAAATACAATGCCACAATGGGCTGGAAGCAGCTGGTATTATTTACGTTATATTGACCCAAATAACAGCGAAAAGATTGCAGACCCTGACAAAATTAAGGAATGGCTGCCTGTTGATATGTATATTGGTGGTGTCGAACATGCTGTGCTTCATTTACTGTATGCTCGTTTCTGGCATAAAGTACTTTATGATATAGGTGTTGTTCCAACAAAAGAACCTTTCCAAAAATTATTTAATCAAGGAATGATTTTAGGAGAGAACAATGAAAAAATGAGTAAATCAAAAGGAAATGTAGTTAATCCTGATGAGATTGTTGCTAGCCATGGTGCAGATACACTTCGTTTATATGAAATGTTCATGGGGCCACTTGATGCAGCTATTGCATGGTCAACAAATGGTCTTGATGGAGCAAGACGTTTCCTTGACCGCATTTGGCGATTAGTTATGAATGATGATGGAACATTGTCAGCTAAAATTGCTAATGTGGAAGAAGACAAAGCATTAGACAAAATCTATCATCAAACCGTAAAAAAAGTGACAGATGATTTCGAAGCACTAAGATTTAATACGGCTATTTCTCAATTAATGGTCTTTATTAATGAATGTTATAAAGCAAATACCTTGCCAAAAGTATATATGGAAGGATTTGTGAAATTACTTTCACCAATTTGTCCTCATATTGCAGAAGAACTTTGGGAGAAGTTAACAGGGGTGTCTGCTACTATTGCGTATGAAGCTTGGCCAGCATATGATGAAGCAAAATTAGTCGATGATGAAGTTGAAATTGTCATCCAAATCAACGGAAAAGTTAAAGCAAAATTAATGGTTCCAGCTGACGCAAATAAAGAAGTGTTAGAACAAATTGCAATGGAAGATGTGCAAGTAAAGGAACAAATTGATGGTAAAACGGTTCGTAAGGTCATTACAGTTCCTGGAAAATTAGTGAATATAGTAGCAAACTAATATTTTTTTTAAAGGAAAGGTTCAACATGGGTAGAGATACCATTGTTGAACCTTTTTTCCGTTTTTTGTGCAGGAATCGTTCCATTTGCATCTTCTAACGGTTTGCTCTATATTACAAGTGAATAGAATATTTACACAATGAAAATGAAACTTATTATGATAAATAGATGGGGGAATAAGATGTTAGAAATAAAAGAACTAACCACAGAAGAATTAGAGCAGAAATTAAAAAACGAAGAAAAAGTGGAGCTAGTAGACGTTCGAGAAGATGAGGAAGTAGCAGAAGGAATCATTCCAGGTGCAAAACATATTAGAATGAATGATATTCCAACAAACTTAGACTATTTTTCTAAAGAGAAAGAATATATTTTTATTTGCCGATCAGGAAAAAGAAGTGAAAATGTATGTTATTATTTGCAAGAACAAGGCTTTCAAGTGGTGAATTTACTTGGTGGCATGCTTGACTGGAAAGGGAATACGATATAAATAGCGAGTAGCTCTTCTTTGTGAAATCAAAGGAGGGCTTTTTTTTATTTGTAAAGCAAATCTTCTCTCCTTATAAATAAGGAGGATTAGGCAATAATAACATTACTAACTAATAGTGAGGATCGAGGATCTTATATGCTGCTAGTATTATTTATTCTTCTCATTACGATTTATATTTGGGTGAAAATAAAAAAAGAGGGAAATATTGCGGAGATAGAAATTTCTTTACTTTGTTTGTTTACTATCGTTCTTCTGTTGCAGTCCACTATTATATTTAGTGAGAATTTGCATTATCTAAGATTATCTAAGAAATGGCCAGCAGTTATTAGTTTTTCTTTAGTAGAATTTATGACAATCCCGCTTTTTTTTGTTTATTTTTTACGAGTGAAGAAAGGTCATGCACATATTTTAATCATGGTTATCTTGTGTCTTGGAGGACAATTTCTATTTCATTATATGGCTATTTTTACATTAAAAGAAGGAATTATCTTAGAATCTATTTTTTATTGGATTCTGTTTATTGTTCTTTTTAAAGGCTGGGCAAAGCTAATAGAAAGAATCTTAAAAAAGGAGCTGAAAAACTCTGCTTAGATTACCGGAGAATTTCAATTTAAATGAGTGGTTTATTTTGACTACAGGAATTCTGTTGCTTTTTTTCTATTTCAAGTTGAAAAATCCATTTCCATTAAGCATAAGGATTTGTATTTTTTTATTGTTTACGTTATTAGGTTCAGGAGCAGACTGGTTTTTAGCATCCGGTTATATTATCGATCTTTATGATACAGTTGATCATAGTGAATTTGAGTTAAGCGATATAATAATTTATGCTCTTCATTATCCTCTTTTTGGTTACTTTTTTATTCGATATATATGTTTACACCGTCTAGAAGGAAAAAGAATTGTTTTATTTATTATAAATTGGTCGGTTCTTAGTGCTGTTATAGAGTTTTTAGCTCATTTAGCTGGAATTTTTCATTATAAAGGCTGGAATGCAGTATATTCTTTTTTCGCCTATTTACTTGTTTTTTCTTTTGCTTATCTATTTTTAAAAAATAGGATGATTTCGTATCGATCAGAAATAAATTCAGATTGGAAGATGAATAGTGATTGAATAGTCTGAAGTTTGTCTATGCTTGTACTAAATAATCATTTTCTCAAAGGGAGCAGGATAAAAATGATCAAAGTAAAACTATTCGATCAAGAGCATGAGAAGGATTTAGAATTAGAAATGAACAAGTTTTTAGCGAAGATAGAGGAAAAGAAATTAATTGATATTAAGTATAATGTTGCAGCAATGCAGGAGGAAGAGGATGATCAGATCTATTGTTTTTCTTCAATGGTAATATATAGAAGCTGAGCGTAAAAATGTCGCTCGAGCTTCTATACGATGAATCACGATCATTTCCTAGTTGCTGCTGCGAATAAGGCTGCATTAACACCAGCTAATCGTCCTGTGACAAAAGCAGAGGTAATATTATATCCACCGGTGTATCCATGAATATCTAATATTTCTCCACAAAAATATAATCCCTCTCTTAGCTTGGATTCCATTGTTTTAGGGTGTATTTCTTTAATTGAAACGCCTCCACCAGTAACAAATGCTTTTTCTAATGGCAGTGTACCATTTACATTAAAGGAGAATGCTTTGCAATAGGAAGCGAATTGTTTTAATTTTTCTAAAGAGATGGTAGCTCCTTGTGCGGAAGGATCAATTTGTGCTAGTTCGAACAAATATAATAAATATCGTTCTGCCAAAAAGCCTTTTAACGTATTTTTTATCGCTTTTTTGGAATCAGTTGTAATCATCTTTTTAATCATTTCCAAAAGTTGATCTTCCTTTATATCTGGAAAGGAATCAATAGACACAGTTGCCTCTGATAAATTCCATTTTTTTAATGCCTTTACAACAAATTGACTGCAGCGCAGCACGGCAGGTCCGCTTATGCCAAAATGGGTAAAAATCATATCCATTTGATGAGTAATAATAGCTTTGCCTTTTGGATTTAATACACTTAATGCAACATTTCTCAACGATAAACCTTGAAGAATTTTTTTCTTTATAAATGGTTCATTGGACGTTAACGGAACTTCAGTTGGAAATAAATCAGTAATCGTATGCCCAGCTTTTTTTGCCCAAGCATAACCATCACCTGTTGAGCCCGTATGAGGAACTGATTTTCCACCAACGGCAATGATTAACGAGGTACATGTTTCTGTACTTCCATTTTCTAAGACAACTGTTTTTATAAAATCCTCCTGAAAATGAATTGTTTTAACCGGAGTATTTGTTTTTTTAGTAACTTGAAGTCGATTCAGTTCATTTAATAACGCATCAACAACAGATTGTGCTTTATTGGATACAGGAAACATTCTTCCATGATCTTCTTCTTTCAGTTCTATGCCAAGATTTTCAAAAAAGGCAATGATATCTTCGTTATTAAAAAGCGAGAAGCCACTATAAAGAAATCTGCCGTTCCCAGGAATATGCTTAATAATATCTTCAACTGGCAAGCGGTTCGTAACATTACATCTGCCGCCACCGGAAATAGCAAGCTTTCTGCCAAGCTTGTCCCCTTTATCAATTAGTAACACTTTTTTTTTCTTTTCAGCTGCTCCAATCGCGGCCATCAATCCAGATGGACCACCGCCGATTACAATTACATCGTAATGCATTTATTATTCAACTCTCTTTTTTATGATTTTCTATTATACAAAGTAGCGTTTCTTAACAAGAAAGAGTACACTACTAATAGTGTGTCAACTTGTCCAAAAAACGTTTAACCACTTCAACATGAAGTGCCCTATTCTTAATTTGTCTAAAAAGATTCATGAAATCTTCTTAAAATTAGGTGTGTAATAGTGTCTTTTCATGTTAAAATACTTTGTTATGTTAGCAATTATTAGCAGTTTTACTATATTTAGCAGTTCATTATAAACGAAACATCTATTCTTAGTAAAGTTTGATTTATAAAAATAAGTAAGCATAGCTGTTGAGCTTAGATCAGCTTTTATGCCTGTATAAAAAAATCTTGCTTCTTTTAGAACAAGGAAACCATTTTTCTTCAGGTTTATTAGCAAAAGGCTTGCGCTTACTTTTAGAGATCCATTTAAGGAAGGGATTTTATGTCATCAAAATTGTTAAGAGGTACATTTATTCTAACATTAGGAACGATTATATCAAAAGCGCTGGGATTATTTTATGTTATCCCATTTAATATGATTGTCGGTACACAAGGTACAGCTTTATATCAATATTCTTATGTAGTTTATTCTATTGTAATTAGTATTGCAACAGCAGGTATTCCATTGGCTATCAGCAAATTTATCTCAAAATATAATGCAATGGGGGAATATGCTCTAGGAAGACGGTTGTTTAAATCTGGTTTGCTTGTTATGTCATGCACTGGTTTTTGTGCTTTTTTACTAGTCTATTTTATAGCACCATATTTGGCAGATATTATTATCCCAGATGATGATATAGTTTCTACTGTGGAAGAAGTCACTACCGTTATTCGAGCTGTTAGTTTTGCATTAATTGTAGTTCCGTTTATGAGCTTAATTAGAGGTTTCTTTCAAGGACATGAATCCATGGGGCCTTCTGCAGTTTCGCAAGTGGTAGAACAAATTGTTAGAATCATCTTTTTGTTAGGTGGCGCAGCAATTGTTATCTATGTTTTAAAAGGAAAATTGCTCACCGCCGTAAGTATTGCAACATTTGCGGCATTTGTAGGTGCTCTTGGCGGATTAGCAGTTCTTTTATGGTATTGGAAAAAACGAAAAGGAAATTTAGATCAGCTATTATTACAAGACAAGGGACAATTAGCAGATGTTTCTTTGCCGTCTATGTATAAGGAAATTCTAATTTCAGCAGCTCCTTTTGTTTTTGTCGGAATAGCTAATCCTCTATTTCAGCTAGTTGATACTACTACTTTTAATTTAGCAATGGCTAAAGTTGGATTGAGCACTATTTCAGAAACGGCGTTAACTATTTTTAATTACCAAACACATAAAATCGTGATTATTCCTGTCTCGTTGGCAACTGCTTTTTCATTAGCTTTAGTGCCGATGATTACGAAAGCATTTGTTAAGGAAGATCAATTGAATGTTAACTATAATTTGGATCAAACATTTCAAGTATTATTATTTATTACACTTCCAGCAGTCATCGGATTATCTGTGTTAGCAGAGCCAGTTTACCGATTATTTTATGGAACAGCTAACTTGCAACTAGGGACTGAAATATTAAGAATGTATTCACCGGTGGCTATTTTATTTTCCCTTTATGCAGTAACAGCTGCCATTTTACAAGGTATTAATGAACAACGATTTACTATTCTTAGTTTATTAGTAGGTATATTAGTCAAGCTAAGCTTAAATATTCCACTTATTGAAAAATGGGAAGCAATGGGTGCTATCACAGCAACTGCATTAGGCTATACAGTATCCATTATCATTAATCTAGCTGTTATTAAAGTGTATGCTAATTATTCTTTTAAATTAGTGTTTAGAAGATGTGTACTTATTCTAGGGTTTACCGTAATTATGCTTATTGGATCAGAATTGGTTTATAAGCTGTTAACACTGTTTTTATCAACTAAATCGGTTGCCGCCTCTTTTATCATTGTGATTATAACAGGGGTCATCGGAGCAATTTTATATGCTTATTTAGCATATCGGACAAAATTAATTTATATTCTATTTGGAGATCGAGCAGTACGCATTAAACAAAAATTGAGACTTCCCTTTTAAAAGTGAGACCACCATAAATAAAAATTCGTACCATGGCACATGAAAAGAAGCAGTTTCTCTAAGTTTATGGTTAGTTGAAGCAGGGAGAAGCCGGAATACACGAAGACTCCTATGGGATTTGCGGGATAGGCGAGAAGATAGCAGGAGTTTACTCCGAGGAGGCTCAAGCGTAGCCCCATGGAAAGCCAAGTGTATTCCGGCTGCGGACCCATTGAAAGAAATAAACCCTTTTTTCAAAGTAGTCTTTATGGAAAATAAGTTAGGTTGTGAAAATGATGAGAATTGATAAAATGTTAGCAAATCTTGGTTATGGCAGCAGAAAAGAAGCAAAGATGCTGCTGAAAAGCAAAGCAGTGAAGATAAATGATGTAATCGTAAAAGATGCTAAGCAACAAGTGGACCCTTCCAAAGATGTTGTTACCCTATACGGGGACATAGTAGAATATAAAGAATTTATCTATTTAATGATGAATAAACCACCTGGCGTCATCTCCGCTACAGAAGATACAAGAGAAGAGACGGTTATTGATCTTCTACAAATAGAAGATGCTGTGTATAACCCTTTTCCGGTCGGACGATTAGATAAAGATACAGAGGGACTTTTACTAATTACCAACGATGGAAAGTTGTCACATCGGCTTTTGTCTCCCAAAAAACATGTCCCTAAAACATATTTTGCCGTTATTAAAGGAGAAGTAACAGAAGCAGATATAATCGATTTTAAAAAAGGCGTTGTATTAGATGATGGCTATGTGACTAAACCAGGAGAGTTAAAAATTGTAAAAGCTGGAGAAACATCCGATATTGAATTGACCATTTCAGAAGGGAAATTTCATCAAGTGAAAAGAATGTTTGAAAGTGTTGACAAAAAAGTAATGTACTTAAAAAGAATCTCGATGGGACCTTTGCCTCTAGATGAATCATTAGAATTAGGAGAATATAGGGAACTAACAGATGAAGAAATTCTTCTTTTACAAACATATGAAGTAAACTAAAACGTCTCATTTTTTATGAGCGTTTTTTTAAAAAGGTAAGAAAGATAAATTTCATGTGAACATTTTTCTTCAGAGCGGTTCAAGGCGCTTGCGTTTTTCTTTTGAAGGAAAGTGTAATTTTTCTGCTGGAGGCTGAGACATAATTAAATAGATAATAGGTAAAAGCGAACATTCTCTAATTTAGCACGTTAATGGTTGCTTCCCTCTACTGGTTATTTATTTTTTTCATATAGTTAAGTATATAAACTATGTTGTTTCATTGCGCTACAGACACTCGCTTTCCTCTATTTCCCGTAGGAGTCGAGTGTCCTTCGCTCCATTCCACTTCGTTTTTAAAGACTATTTTCTAAAAACCTAATTCTTTTACCAAGAAAAAAATGAAAAGATCGAAAAATGGAGCAGCCTGCATACACATAGACTCCTGTGGGATTAGCGAGACAGCTGAGACCGAGCGACCGAGCCTAGGTTGCCATATATAGTGGGTGGAATTCCCACCG
>JBDNRM010000009.1:0-778 GCA_047718615.1 Bacillus sp. (in: firmicutes)
ATATAAAATAGATGAAGTAAAAAAAAGCGGATATGAATTTCCACTTCAAGATGAAAAGATTTATGGCTTAATTCAACGATTAGATAAATTGGATCTAAGTAATACTCCTGAGAAATTAAATAATAGACCATTAATGTTTTGGCATAGTAAGCAAGATCAAGTCGTTCCATATGAGTTTTCCTATCAATTTTACGAAAAAATAAAACCATTGTATAATAAAGTACCTGACAATCTTCAATTTATTAGTGATGAGAAATCTGGTCATAAGGTCAGCAGAGTGGCTATGTTAAAAACAATTGAATGGTTTGAAAACCATTTATAATACATCAGAATGCCGAAAAAGAAAAAGCACTAAATCATGTTTTTTTTCATTCGCTCTTGTTTCTGATATGATGAATACAATACGTTTACCTACAAGCATTTTTAGATAGATGTTTATAATAAATGAAAAAGGAGTGTCTAAAATGAATGAAGAATTAAAAGAAAATATTATGGGAGCACTTGAAATGGTTATTGACCCAGAACTAGGGGTGGATATCGTAAATTTAGGTTTAATCTATGATTTAGAAATAAATGAAGAGAAGACGTTAATTGTAACCATGACTTTAACGGCAATGGGTTGTCCTTTAGCAGGTGTCATCGTCGACCAAGTTAAAGCGGCTACTAATGATATCCCAGAAGTAAAGGAAACAGAAGTAAATATAGTCTGGACCCCAGCATGGACTAGAGATAAAATGTCACGTTATGCCAAAATCGCACTAGGCGTACAGTAAAAAAT
>JBDNRM010000009.1:878-47871 GCA_047718615.1 Bacillus sp. (in: firmicutes)
AAAAGCGGAAACACCTGGTTAGCCCCGAAGAAAAATGTTCTCTTGCCTCCAAAAGTGCTTTTCAACTTTTAGAGGCAGGAGGTTATCTTTCACAGGGGCTAGGTGTTGGAGCTAGAAAAATAAAAGCGGAAACACCTGGTTAGCCCCGAAGAAAAATGTTCTCTTGCCTCCAAAAGCGCTTTTCAACTTTTAGAGGCAAGAGACAATTCTTACAAGGACTAGAAGCTTTTAAACTGAAAAAGTTAAAAAAGTCCCATTTAAATAAACTTTAGACTTTACTGCAAAATATGCACAACAACTAGTCTGACTACAAGTTAGTTGAAAAAAACAATAATACTCTTTATAGACTCCTCTTTTTTCAGAATATTTTTACTATTGTCAAGTTGAAAAAATCGTTTTCGCTAATGGTGCAAGTATTTTAAATAGAATAACATTATTACTGTAGTAGAAGAGAGAGCATCACTGCAGACTAATTCTAAGTTTGAAACAGGGAGCAGCCGGAATACCCGAAGACTCCTGCGGGACAGGCTCGGCTGCCCGCCCCGCGGAAAGCGAATTGTATTCCGGCTGCGGACTTATTACGAGAGCACTACTTTTTCAGTGGTAGCTTTTAAATAAAAAAAGAAGCAATATGTCTTTATTACGGAGTTGATTGATCATGACACCAATAGAAGTAAAGGATAAATGGAATAGACCAATAAAAGATTTAAGAATAAGCGTAACAGATCAATGTAATTTTCGCTGCCAGTATTGCATGCCAGCAGAAATATTCGGAACAGATTACCCTTTTTTATCCCAAAATGAATTACTTTCCTATGAAGAAATAAAAAGACTAGCCAAAATTTTTGTCAAATTAGGAGTAGAAAAAATTAGACTGACCGGTGGAGAACCATTGATTCGGAAAAATCTTCCTGAATTAGTAGAGAAGCTAACCAAAATTAAGGGGATTCGTGAAATTGCTTTAACAACGAATGGCGTTCTCCTGCCAAAATATGCACAAATGTTAAAGAATGCTGGACTAAAAAGGGTAAATATAAGTTTAGACAGCTTAAATGATCAGCTTTTTGGAAAAATTAACGGCAGAAATGTAGGAGTCGCACCAATAAAAAAGGGAATAGAAGCTGCAAAACAGGCCGGACTCGGTGTGAAAATTAATATGGTAGTCAAAAAAGGGTTAAATGACCAGGAAATTATTCCGATGGCAAACTTCTGTAAAGCAGAAGGACTGGAACTTCGGTTTATTGAATATATGGACGTTGGCAGCACGAATGGCTGGAAATTAGATCAAGTAATAACGAAAAAAGAGATTTACACTATTTTACAGAAACATTTTTCTTTGATTCCAGTAGATGCAGATTATTATGGGGAAGTGGCGAAAAAATATCGGTATGAAGAGCAGCAGCTCCATGTTGGTTTCATCACCTCTGTATCAGAATCCTTTTGTTCGACTTGCACTAGATCACGACTCTCAGCAAATGGTAAGCTTTATACTTGTTTATTTAATGGAAAAGGGCATAATATTCGCGATTTTTTAAGAGCAGAAGCAACAGATAAAGAAGTTATAGAATATATAAAAAGAATCTGGGAAAACAGAACAGACAGATATTCTGATGAGCGAACCGAAGAAACCGCAGCATCTCGCAAAAAAATGGAAATGTCCTATATAGGGGGATAAGATATGTAGAAAAAGAAGTATTATATTCATGATATTTCTTTTTTTTTAACCTTTTCTAGTCAGGGTGCTATTCACTTTTCACACCTTCTTGCTCTCATCATACGAAGCAATGCCAACCCATTTTATAACAAGAAAATCTCGTAAAACTTCCCTTAAAAAGTATATTATCTTTTAAAACAGCCCCCTATGCCAATCAAATTTGCACCCTGCGCATGAAAAGAAGCAGTTTTCTTAAGTTTTATAAGCAGGGAGAAGTCAGAATACACGAAGACTCCCGCGGGACTAATTGAGAGACCAAAACCTATATTAAGAGTAGCCTAATGTTAATAAAAAGAAATACATATAAGAAAGGAAGATAATAAATGCTTGTTGAAAAGCGAACACCAATAAAAGTGGAAGACGCTATAAAAAAGGTGATGCAATACAAAAAAACAGGAGAAACAGAATGGCTATCGCTTACAGAGAGCAATAACCGCTATTTAAGCGAACATATTACTGCAAGCCACGATGTTCCAAGCTTTAATCGTTCCGCATATGACGGATTTGCTTTGCGGTCTATCGATACAATTGACGCGTCACCTAAGCATCCAACCGCCTTAGAAGTGATTGATGAAATAGGAGCAGGTCAAGTTTGCCATAAAAGGATTGGCAAAAACCAGGCAGTACGAATTATGACAGGGGCGATGCTGCCAGCTGATTGTGATGCAGTCGTGATGCTTGAACAAGTATCATCTAGTAATTCTAAACAGCAAACAAACATAACAGTCGCACATAGTATTCAAAAAGGTGATCATATTTCCTTTCAAGGCGAAGATATAAAAAGAGGGGCCATTTTAGTAGAAAAAGGAACAAAAATTAATCCAGGGATTATCGCATTATTAGCTACTTTTGGTTATGAAAAAGTTCCAGTAGCGAAAAAACCGATTGTTGGTGTTTTTGCTACTGGATCAGAGCTTTTAGAAGTTCACGAAGAGCTTCAAGAAGGGAGAATTAGAAACAGCAATGCCCCTATGATAATAGCTCAGATAGAAAGAGCTGGAGCCATTCCCCACTACTTCGGGAAATTAGCCGATCTATTGGATCCAAGTTATGAAGCAATACATAAAGCGTTAAATAAAGTCGATCTATTGATTACAACTGGCGGCGTTTCAGTAGGAGATTATGATTTGCTACCAGATATTTATAAGAAACTGAAGGCAGAAGTGCTTTTTAACAAAATAGCGATGCGGCCGGGGAGTGTGACAACAGTAGCACATCTTAATGGAAAATTATTATTTGGACTTTCCGGGAACCCGTCTGCCTGTTATGTTGGTTTTGAATTATTTGCAAATCCACTCATTAAAAGTTTGCTGTTTTCGAAAAAGCCGCATTTGCCAATAGTAAAGGCAATTTTGAAAGAAAATTTCTTAACTCCTAATTCGTTTACAAGACTTATTAGAAGCAGAGTATCCGTTGTTAATGGGATATTAGAGACAGCAGTAAGCGGTGTAGATAAATCGAGCAGTGTAAGTAGCCTTGCTTTTGCTAATGCATTAACGATATTGCCAGGCGGTAATAAAGGATATCAAGCAGGAGAACAAGTACGTGTTATTCTGCTGGAAGAAGAAACAGGCAGTGAATGTACATGGTAAAAGAAGCGAGGGCTATTTCATCCCCTCGCTAATAACTTAAATTAAGGAATCATCCATGAAAGCACATTGCTTTGCAAGAAAGTAATAATACCGATTATGATGACAAGGAATATACTATGTTTAATGGTAAAACGCAGCAGCTCCGACTCTTTTCCTGCAAGACCTACAGCAGCACAAGCGACAGCGATTGATTGTGGAGAAATCATTTTTCCAGTTACACCGCCACTCGAGTTAGCTGCAACCGCCAAAACTGGGTCCATTCCAACAGACATTGCCGTGATTTTTTGCAGATTTCCAAAAAGTAAATTGGCAGAAGTATCAGACCCAGTAATAAAAACACCAAGCCAGCCAAGAAAAGGAGAGAAAAACGGGAATAATGCACCAGTTTTTGCTAATGTCATTCCAAGTGTTGTAGACATTCCAGAAGCATTGGCTACATAAGCGAATCCAACGACAGAACCAATTGTTATAATTGGAAACTTTAACTCATGTAATGTTTCTTTTAATGTAGAGAAGCAATCCTTCCAAGATAAATGAGAAAGATATTTTGTCACAATACAGGCAAATAAAATGGCAGTTCCAGCAGCACCTAATAACTCTATTTTATAGAGAGCGGCAACGGCTTCCCCTGCTCCATTCATAATTTTATTATGCAAAAACGGTACTTCAGGTATAAAGGTTAGTGCCTCACCAAGATGATTGATTGCTTTTAATATACTATTTGTTCCTTCATAATGTCCTGTTAAAGCTAATTTAATGCGAGGAATCCCCCAAATAGAAATAAAGGCAGTTAAGATTAAAAAAGGAGACCAAGCATGAAAAATCTGTCCTTTTGTATAGTGGGGCATCTCTGTTTTAATTGCTTCTGCTGAGGAAGCGGCAAGCTCTTCTTCGCCTTTAAAGCGAAAAATTGTTTTTGGCTTCCAAAATTTAAGAAAGATTGTAAGGGCAAATAAAGAAACTAATGCAGATAAAATGTCTGGTAATTCTGGCCCAAGGAAGTTGGAGGATAAATATTGAGTAACTGCGAAAGAAATGCCGGAAATAAGAATAGCAGGCATTACTTCCCACACTCGTTTAAATCCTGCCATAATAATAACGAGATAAAAGGGAATAAATACAGAAATGAAAGGAAGCTGACGACCCACCATTTTTGATATTTCTAATGCCGGAATTCCTGTAGGACCTTCTACAGCAGTAATTGGAATGCCAATTGCACCAAATGCAACAGGTGCCGTGTTCGCTAATAAACAAATGCCAGCAGCATACAGAGGATTAAATCCTAAACCAACAAGCAGTGCAGCTGATATGGCAACTGGTGCTCCAAATCCAGCAGCTCCTTCCAAAAAAGCTCCAAATGAAAAAGCAACTAGCAATGCCTGTAGACGACGATCCTCGGTAATAGATAAAATAGAATTACGGATAATGGAAAACTGCCCACTTTTTACTGTCAATTTATAGAGCAGTACAGAGGTAATAATAATCCAGCCAATAGGAAGCAGACCATAAACAACTCCCTGGCTGGCAGACATTACAGCCATTCCTGTCGGCATTCCGAAAGCGATTACAGAAAGAAGTAAAGCGATTGCCAATGTAGTAAGTCCAGCCAAATAACCTTTCATGCGTTTAATAGCCAATGCCCAAAAAAAGTATAAAATTGGAATTAAAGCTACGATTGCTGATAAAGCTAAATTATCACCAACCGCTGTGAAATTTTGCGTAAATGTCATTAAACTCATCTCCTCTTTGCTACATTTTTTCTCTACATTCACCATTTCTAAATAAAAATCAACTCATCTTTTCACTTAATTACTCAAACTTCGCACCATCAAATTCGTTTGCAAGTCTTGATATTACTTGGTTTAAGAACAATAAAATGGGAGGCTTGTTTTTTATTGTGGAGGTTACTTTCCACTACGGGTTGCTTCGCTTTCCGCGGGGTGGGAGCTCTGAGCCTCCTCGGCGTAGCCTTGCGGGGTCTTTAGCCTTCCCACATTTCCCGCAGGAGTCTTCACACCCTTCGTTACATGCATACCTTTTAGTAAACGCTTTCAAAATATTCTAAACGGAAAACTAGGTCATCTGATGACTTGATGAACCTATTATAAAATCTAAAATGGAAAAAAACAACATATTTTTTACAAAAATTTGTCTTTTCTGTGTAAAAAGTTGCTTTTTAGCAGTATAATTAAACAAACGGAGTGGCGCTCTGAGGTAAAACAATGGAATTTAAACAAATTAAACCAAAAAAGATTTACGAAGAAATAACTGAAGCATTGCATGAGGCTATTCAATCAGGTCAATTAAAACCTGGAAATAGACTCGCATCTGTTCAGCAGCTGTCTGAGAATTTCCAAGTAAGTCGTTCAGCCGTGAGGGAAGCCTTATCTGCTTTAAGGGCAAAAGGCTTGATTGAAATGAAACAAGGAGAAGGTACTTATGTTAGGCAATTTGAAGCGAATGAAATTTCGTTTTCTTTTCCTACAGCCATTTTAATGAATCAAAAGGATGTTCATAACCTCCTTGAAGTAAGAAGGATTATAGAAACTGGTGCTGCAGCAGCAGCAGCTAATAAACGAACAAAAGAAAATTTAGAAAAGATGAAGCTAGCTTTAATTGAAATGAAAGGGGCAAATGGAGTAGAAGAATTAGGAGAAAAATCGGATTTGGATTTTCATTTAGCAATTGCTGATTCTTCCCAAAATCCCTTATTAATGAACTTGTTACTAAATGTTTCTGACTTAATGCAGGAAACGATGAAGGAAACGAGGCGATTATGGTTATTCTCTAAACAAACAACCACAGAAAGACTTTATGAAGAACATCTAAAAATATATCAAGCAATAGTAAATCAGGATGAAAATAAAGCAAGAGAGGCAATGCTATACCATTTGCAAAAGGTGGAAGCTGTCTTGCAGCAATATTTTATGGGGAAAGAGAATAAAGGATAATCTCTTTTTCCTTCATGCTTGACTGAATTTAGCAGTCATCGAAGAGTATAAGTAGTTAGCAAAAGCTAGTTTTGTTAAATGCTTGCACAAGAAAAAAATCAGTTAAGCGCAAAATATTTCTTCCTTGCCAATAGGATAAAAAAGCAATATATTTATGAAAGCGCTTAATTTTTTTATTCTATTTATTTTGTAAAAATGAAGCAAATAGTAAAAAAGTAGTCATCAGATGACCTGTTCATGTGTATATCTGATTAAGATCAGACTTTTTAAGGAGAGAAAGTTCAGTTTATTTTAAAAAGGGGATGTAAGTATGAAAGTGACTTTATTTGCGACATGTTTAGTGGATATGTTTCAAAGTAATGTCGGAAAAGCAACGGTAGAATTATTAGAACGGCTTGGATGTGAAGTGGATTTTCCAACAAATCAAATATGCTGCGGACAGCCTTCTTATAACAGTGGCTATGTAGAAAAAACGAAAGCAGCAATGAAAACAATGATAAATGCTTTTGAGCATGCAGAATATATTGTCTGCCCTTCAGGTTCATGTGCTTATATGTTTCATGAGTATCAACATGTTTTTAAAGGGGACCCAGTATGGGAGCCAAAAGCAAAAGAACTTGCTTCTAAAACATATGAGTTAACACAGTTTATTGTGGATGTATTAAAAATAGAAGATGTTGGCGCAAGCTTTCATGGCAAGGTAACTTATCATACATCCTGTCATATGACAAGACTTCTTGGTGTCAAGGAAGCTCCTATGAAACTATTAAAAAATGTAAAGGGAATCGAATATAACGAATTGCCACATAAAGAAAACTGCTGTGGATTTGGTGGGACTTTTTCCGTGAAAATGGGGCAAATCTCTGAGCAAATGGTCGATGAAAAGGTTCATTGTGTGGAAGATACTGGTGCGGACTATTTAATAAGTGCTGATGCTGGCTGTTTGATGAATATAGGGGGACGTCTTGATAGAAAGGATAAGCCAGTAAAAGTACTTCATATTGCAGAGGTGTTAAACAGTCAAATCTAATGAATAAAGGGGGATGCAGTAATGTCAATGAAAACAAGCTCCGTAAAGTTTAAAGAGCGAGTAAACAGTGAGTTGAAAAATGAATTTATGCGTGGCGCTGTCTCGAAAGCACAAGAAACGATTCAAACAAGAAAAAATGCTGTAACCGATGAAATGGGAAATTGGGAAGAATGGCGGAATCATGGAGAAGAAATTCGCCAGCATGTGTTGGATAACCTTGATTATTATTTAGATGAGCTAAGCGAAAATGTTGCTAAAAGAGGCGGACATGTCTTTTTTGCTAAAACAGCTGAGGAAGCAAGTAAGTATATTGGAGATATTGCGAAACAGAAGAATGCCAAAAAGGTAGTAAAAGCGAAATCGATGGTAACAGAGGAAATCTCATTAAATCAAAAATTAGAGGATGCTGGATGTAAGGTGATTGAAACAGATTTAGGAGAATATATTCTCCAACTCGATGATCATGATCCACCATCCCATATTGTGGTTCCTGCATTACATAAAAACAAAGAACAAATTCGCGATGTGTTTGCAGAAAAATTAAATTACACGAACACAGAGAAACCAGAGGAGTTGGCATGGCATGCTCGCCAAGTGCTGCGTCAAGAATATTTAACAGCTGATATAGGGATAACAGGCTGTAATTTTGCTGTAGCAGAGACGGGTTCAATTACCTTAGTGACAAATGAAGGAAATGCAGATCTTGTTGCTGCCTTGCCGAAAACCCAAGTGGTCGTTATGGGGATGGAAAGACTTGTGCCGACATTTGAAGAAATGGAAGTGCTTGTCGGCATGCTGACAAGAAGTGCAGTCGGTCAAAAGTTAACAAGCTATGTTACCACGTTAACAGGGCCAAAAGAGACAGACGATGTGGATGGACCAGAGGAATTTCATTTAGTCATTGTTGATAATGGCCGTTCGTCCATTCTTGGCGGTGAATTTCAATCTGTATTGCAATGCATTCGTTGTGCTGCTTGCATCAACGTTTGTCCCGTATATCGACATGTCGGCGGCCATTCTTATGGCTCGATTTATTCCGGACCAATAGGAGCAGTACTATCTCCCCTTCTTGGCGGTTATGATGAATTTAAAGAGCTTCCTTATGCATCATCATTATGTGCTGCCTGCACCGATGCATGTCCCGTGAAAATTCCGCTGCACCAATTATTGTTAAAACATCGACAAATAATCGTGGAAAAAGAAGGGAAAGCACCTGTTTCAGAAAAAATGTTATTTAATGCATTTGGTATGGGTGCTTCATCTCCATCTTTATATAATATTGGCTCCAAGATGGCTCCTGCTATGACAAAGCCTTTAACAAAGGGAGGGAAAATTACAAAAGGGGTAGGGCTATTAAAGGAATGGACAGATATTCGTGATTTTCCTGCACCAACAAAAGAAAGATTTCGGGACTGGTTTAAAAATAGAGATAAAGGGGGCGGCAAATATGCAAGGGTCGATACAGAACAAAGAGGCATTTCTTCAGACGATAGCAAATAGACTTGGCAGAGAAGTAAGAAGGGAAGCACCTAAACGTGCATGGGCGTACAATCCTCAGGATCAGGTGCTAAAAAACGCAACAAAAGATGAGTTAGTAGAGGTATTAAAAACACAGTGCTTAAAAATTCATACTGATTTAACCATTACTTCAAAAGAAAAACTGCCAGAAAAGCTCCGCGAAATAGTGAAAGAATATGGCGGGAAATCAATCGTCACATGGAAAGACGAGCGTTTTGAGGAATTTGGTGTGAATAAGCTGTTAAAGGAAGAGTTGGAGGAAACAGCGTTTTTTGAATGGGACTCCTCCTTGGGGAAAGAAAATATAGAAAAAGCAGACCAAGCAAATATAGGCATTACGATTAGCGAAATCACATTAGCGGAATCTGGAACGGTTGTTTTATTCAGTGGAAAAGATAGAGGAAGAACGGTTAGTTTCTTGCCAACTCATTCCATTGTGATTGTTCCAAAAAGCACCATTGTTCCTCGAATGACACAAGCGGCGAAAATTCTAAGAGAGAAGGTTCAGAGCGGGGAACAAGTTGCATCATGCATCAATTATATAACCGGTCCAAGCAATTCAGCAGATATTGAAATGAATCTTGTTGTCGGCGTACATGGTCCGGTAAAAGCAGCTTATATATTAGTGGAAGATTTATAATAGTTTAAGTGCGTGTTCAAAAAGGAGGATAAAAAGGACCGAGAAGTTCGAGGCGGTTTAGCTTCGAGCATCACAGCGTATGGTGTTAATACGTGAGAAGCGGAGAAGCAAACCAACGAAGAAATTCGATGTGTCATTTTTACCGGACTTTTTGAACAACCTCTTTAAGAGGTGTCTCGATTGAGGCATCTTTTTTATGTGTGAAAAGAGGGAAATCATCACCAATTTAAACAAGCATTGTTGCTGATTTCGAGTGGTGGAAGCAAGCTATGAGTTTTTTCTATGAAAAATAAATACGAAACCCAAAATATCCAGTTCTTCTCCTCTTATCTAGCTTTATAATTTATTGAAAAATCAGAATACAATCACTTTTAAGAAAAAGTGTTGATTTTATAATAGTAAGTTTTTATAATAAGAGAATCGAATATTAATAAATATAAAAAAAAATGATTAAATATACAACATTTCCTATAGAAGGAGGAAATTATGAAGGCAGCTATTATCGGTACAACTGGATATGGCGGGGCGGAATTAATACGAATATTGCATACACACCCCGAAATAGACATACAATCAGTGCACACAACAAGAGATGAGGTTCCGGTTTGGAATGAATATCCTCATTTATATAATATTGTAGAAAATAAATTACAGAAAATTGATCCACAAAAAATTGCAGAAGAGTGTGATATCGTATTTTTTGCCACTCCCTCTGGTGTTTCTAGCAGACTAGTAGAAGATTTTGCAGAAACAACCATTAAGATGGTTGATTTGTCTGGTGATTTGAGGCTTCGAAATACAGAAGATTATAAAAAATGGTATAAAAAAGAACCGGCAAAAGCTGAGTTAATAAATAAATTTGTTTATGGACTTTCAGAATGGAATAAAGAAGAAATAAAAGGTGCAAAGTGGATTTCTAATCCTGGATGTTATTCAACAGCATCATTACTGGGGCTTGCACCAGTTATTCAGGAAAACGTAGTAAAACCAGATAGCATTATTATAGATGCAAAGTCAGGTATTTCCGGTGCTGGAAGAAGCCCATCAAGGGGAACAATGCTTGCGGAGATGAATGAAAATTTTAAAATATATAAAGTAAATCAACATCAACATATTCCCGAAATTGAACAGCAGCTAACAGATTGGAATAAGGACATACAGCCTATCACTTTTTCAACCCACCTACTGCCAACAAACAGAGGAATTATGGCAACCATATATGCGTCTTTAAAAGAAGAATATACCACTGCTGCTATTCATGAATTATATGAAGAAGCATATAAAGATCATCCTTTTGTCCGTGTCCGACCAATAGGCAATTTCCCGACAACGAAGGAAGTATGTGGTTCGAATTATTGTGATATTGGTGTTCATGTAGATGAAAGAACAGGAAGAGTAACCATTATCTCTGTTATCGACAATTTGATGAAAGGGGCAGCAGGGCAAGCAGTTCAAAATGCAAACATAATGAATGGGTTGCATGAAATGACTGGATTAAACTTTTTACCGCTGTACCCATAAGGAGGAGCAACCGTGCAGGTTATATCAAATATTAATGAAGAACAATCATCCCATGTTGAAGAAGTTACAGACGGAAGTATTATATCGCCAATCGGGTTTAAAGCAGCGGGAGTACATGCTGGATTAAGATACAATAAAAAAGATTTAGGGCTAATCGTAAGTGAAGTTCCAGCTAATAGTGCAGCAGTGTATACAATGAGTCATTTTCAAGCTGCTCCGTTAAAAGTAACACAGGCTTCTATTGCAGCAGAAAAGCTTATTCAAGCAGTTGTGGTAAACAGTGCATGTGCAAATGCTTGTACAGGGGAAAAAGGGTTAGAAGATGCTTATACCATGCGTCAATCACTTGCAGATCATTTACAAATAAAAAAAGAATATGTAGCCGTTTCTTCGACAGGAGTAATTGGTGAATATCTAAAAATGGATAAAATCAATGACGGCATCAAGCAATTGCAACAAGGCGATACTTCAAATCATGCCGATGCATTCCAAGAAGCGATATTAACAACAGATACGGTAATGAAAAAATGCTGCTATACAAGCAAAATCGGTGGAGCTGTTGTGACGATGGGCGGTACAGCAAAAGGTTCTGGCATGATTCACCCAAATATGGCAACAATGCTGGGCTTTATTACGACGGACGCAAATATTGATTCCGATCTTTTGCAAGAATCGTTAAGCACCGTTATTCCAACAACCTTTAACCAGATCACAGTGGATGGCGATACATCAACAAACGATACGGTACTAGTGATGGCGAATGGATTGGCAAAGAATAGTCCATTAACAAAAGAGCACCCTGATTATCCAGCTTTCCTACAGCTTTTAGCAAAAACCTGCGAAAGTTTAGCGAAACAAATTGCTAAAGACGGAGAAGGGGCAACCAAATTAATTGAAGTAGAAGTGTCTGGAGCACAATCAGAGAATGAAGCAAGAGTAATTGCAAAACAAATTGTAGGATCAAATTTAGTAAAAACAGCCATTTACGGATCGGATGCCAATTGGGGAAGAATTATTACGGCAATTGGTCAAACAAAAACGAGCGTGAACCCTTCTACTGTGGATATTGCAATCGGGCCGATTGAGATGTTAAAAAACAGCGAACCGCAAGCATTTTCCGAAGATGAAGCAATTAACTATTTAAATCAAGATTTTATTAAAATTACTGTACATCTTCATAATGGAGAAGGCCAAGGAAAAGCCTGGGGATGCGATTTATCTTATGATTATGTAAAAATTAATGCGAGCTATAGAACGTAGGAGTGAACCAAATTGAAAACAATCCTTATCAAATGTGGAGGAAGCGTGATTGATCAGCTTTCTGAAGATTTTTTTACTAGCTTAAAAGAATTAAAGAAAAGCGGCTATCAATTAGTATTCGTTCATGGGGGCGGACCGGATATTAATGAAATGCTCGAAGTGATGGGCGTTGAACCGGAATTTCATAATGGTCTCCGCAAAACAACAGCAGAAACATTAAATATTGTAGAAATGGTTCTTTCAGGGAAAACCAACCGCAAGCTTGTACAATTATTAAGCAAACATGGCTTAGCTGCTGTAGGAATGAATGGGACGGACGATCAGTTAATACAAGCTTCGATTATTAATGAAGAAAATCTTGGTTTAGTTGGCAATGTGAAGCAAGTAAACAGTGATCTTATTCACATGCTTTTAGAGAAAGACTATATACCAGTTATCACGCCACTAGGCAGTACAGAAGATAATAAAAAGTTAAATATAAATGCAGATTATGCTGCTGCAGCAGTGGCAAAAAGCTTAAATGTAGAACATTGCATGTTTGCTACAGATGTAGAAGGAATTATTATTGACGGAAAAGTCGCTTCCCTTTTAGAAGAAAACGAAGTGACACATTATATTGAGGAAGGCCAGATTACCGGGGGGATGATTCCGAAAGTAACATCAGCTCTTGCGGCATTGGACAGCGGATTGAAGAGTGTAATGATTGTTTCTGGAAAAAAAGCTTTTTATCAGGATGAAACGTTAAAAGGAACACAAATTGTGAAAAAGCAGGAGGTAATCAAATGAGTCATTTATTTCCAACCTATGCGAAATGGGAAGTGGAGCCAGCATCAGCGAAAGGAAGCTATTTAACTGGAACAGATGGAAAAACATATTTAGATTTTACAGCTGGAATCGGTGTATGCAACTTAGGACATTGTCATGAAGAAGTAAAAGCAGCGATTGAAGACCAATTGTCAAAATTTTGGCATGTGTCCAATCTCTTTCCAGTGGGAGTGCAAGAACAGGCGGCAAAACTTTTAGCGGAAGCAAGTGGAATGGATCTAGTCTTTTTTGCCAATAGCGGGGCGGAAGCGAACGAAGCAGCAATAAAATTAGCTAGAAAAGCAACAGGAAAAACAAAGATTATCACTTTCTTATCTTCCTTTCACGGTAGAACATTTGCGACTATGTCAGCAACAGGCCAGGATAAAATTAAACATGGCTATGGTCCAATGCTAGAAAAATTTGAATATGTACCATTTAATGATATAGAAGCTTTAAAAAGCCAATTAACAGAGGATGTAGCAGCTGTTATGCTGGAAGTGATTCAAGGAGAAGGCGGGATTCATGTAGGTACAAAAGAATTCCTTCAAGAAGTAGAAGTTTTATGCAAAGAAAAAGGGGCATTGTTGATTGTCGATGAAATTCAAACAGGAGTCGGACGGACTGGAACACCATTTGCTTTTCAACAATTTGACATCCATCCAGACATTATTTCATCTGCAAAAGGTCTAGCAAATGGAATGCCAGTAGGCGCTATTGCAGCAAAAGCAGCATTAAAGGAATTTTTTGGACCAGGCAGCCATGGTACAACATTTGGTGGAAATCCGATTGCAATGGCAGCTGCATGTAAAACAATGGAGATTATATTTGAAAAATCTTTCTTGCAAAACGTGAATAAAAAAAGCGAGTATATAATGACTGCGTTAAAAGAAAAATTAGGGCAAAACGTACATGTGAAAAATATCCGTGGCAAAGGTTTGATGATCGGAATTGAAATGGATCAGCCAGTAAGCGAGATTTTAAGTGAGTTAAGAAAAGATGGTCTTATTGTACTTCCTGCAGGAAATAATGTAATTCGCCTGCTTCCAAGTTTAACTTGTACAATAGAAGAAATCGATAAAGCAGTAAAAATGCTCGAAAAACAAATAAATCTTTACAAAAAAGTGACAGTTTAAGATGAATTTTTTTGCAAGTTGATGTATAATTATAAGAAAAATGATATAAATATACATTGGTTTTCGAAAATATATTGGGATTTGACCAATGTCAATTGGCTCAAATGCCTGAAATAAAGAATATAGAGGTGTACAAAATGGAAGGATATTTGTACTTAAAGAATGGAGCACAATATAAAGGAGCATTTCTGAGTGATACTGCGGAAAATGTGAGTGGTGAAATTGTGTTTTTTACAGGAATGACTGGATATCAAGAGGTGCTGACAGATCCTTCTTATAAAGATCAAATTGTTGTTTTTACGTACCCTTTAATAGGAAACTATGGAATTAACAATGAAGATTTTGAAAGCAAAAAGCCCCATGTTGCAGGAGTAATTGTATATGAAGCGAATAAAGAAGCCTTTCATTACCAATCACAGCATTCCCTTGTAGACTATTTGCAAAAATGGGATATCCCGTTATTAACACATGTAGATACAAGAGCGATTGTAAAAAACATCCGTAATGAAGGTTCCATGCCGGCGATTATAACCACGGAGCAAGTGACGGAAACAAAAGATATTGTGCTTCAAAAGACAGTAAAAGTAGCACAAGTTTCAGATAATGATATGCAAACATATGGAAACGGAGCACAGCATATTGTATTGATGGATTTTGGGAAAAAAGGTTCGATGCTGGATGCGTTGCTTGAACGAGGATGCAAAGTAACAGTCGTTCCTTTTGATACATCATTTGAAGCAATCAAAGCATTAGATCCTAACGGAATCCTTCTATCCAATGGTCCTGGAGACCCAAAGGATATTGAAGAAGTGCTGCCAACTGTAAAAGAATTGATTCAACATTATCCAACGCTTGGAATCTGCTTAGGTCATCAATTAGCGGCATTATCTCTTGGCGGTGAAACATCCAAATTACCTTTTGGCCATAGAGGAGCGAATCATCCAGTAATGGATAAAACAAATACAAAAGTGATTATGTCTTCGCAAAACCATAGCTATGTGGTAGAAGAAGAAAGTTTAAAAAATACGGGTTGCACGATGCGTTTTTACAATTTGCATGATGGATCGGTAGAAGGATTGTCACATGAAAGATATCCATTGCTTACCGTTCAATTCCATCCGGAAGCAAATCCAGGTCCTTCAGAAGGATATTATATATTTGATGAATTTATTGAAAATGTCAAAGCAAATTATGGGAGAGTTTTTGCATATGCCTAAAGATACAGCGATAGAAAAAGTACTCGTAATCGGATCAGGTCCCATTGTTATTGGGCAAGCAGCAGAATTTGATTATGCTGGAACACAAGCATGCATGGCTTTAAAAGAAGAAGGATACAAAGTTGTCCTTGTAAATAATAATCCAGCAACTATTATGACAGATCAAACATTTGCAGATTCGATTTATTTTGAACCACTAACAGTAGATGTATTAGAAATGATTATACAAAAAGAAAAACCAGATGGCTTGCTTGCAACATTAGGTGGGCAGACGGGATTAAATCTAGCTTTCCAATTAAGTGAACACGGAATTTTAGATAAATATAATGTAAAACTTCTTGGAAGTTCGATTGAATCGATCAAAAAAGGAGAAGACCGTGAAGCATTCCGTCAATTAATGTATGAACTAAATGAGCCAGTTCCTGAAAGTAAAATAGTTCACGTCGTAGAGGAAGCAGTACAATTTGCAGAAGAAATTGGTTTTCCAATTATTGTACGCCCTGCCTACACACTTGGCGGAACAGGCGGTGGAATTGCAGATAATATGGAAGAATATACGAAGCTTGTAGCTGGCGGCTTGCAAGAAAGTGCCATCGGACAATGCTTAGTAGAAAGAAGCATTGCTGGATTTAAAGAAGTAGAATACGAAGTAATGCGTGACAGTATGAATACATGTATTACGATCTGCAACATGGAAAATATTGATCCAGTTGGCATTCACACAGGGGACAGCATTGTTGTGGCACCGTCGCAGACGTTAACGGATGTTGAATATCAAATGCTTCGTTCTGCTTCCATTAAAATAATATCTGCTTTAGGTATTATTGGAGGCTGTAATATTCAGTTTGCTCTTGATCCGAACAGCAAACAGTATTATTTAATTGAAGTAAACCCAAGGGTAAGCCGTTCGTCTGCATTAGCATCGAAAGCCACAGGCTATCCGATTGCAAGAATGGCAGCGAAATTGGCAGTTGGTTATACACTAAATGAAATTATCAATCCAGTAACAGGTGATACTTTCGCAAGTTTCGAGCCAGCACTGGATTATGTAGTAGTGAAATTTCCAAAATGGCCCTTCGATAAATTTCCAACTGTTTCAAGAAAACTTGGAACACAAATGAAGGCAACTGGGGAAGTAATGGGCATTGATCGAAATATGGAAAGAGCCTTGCTGAAAGCAATCCGCTCACTAGAAATAAAAGTGAATGATTTAAAACAGCCGAATCTAATCCAGTTGTCAGTTGATGAATTAATGAGTAAGCTTCATGAGCAGTCAGATGAAAGATTTTTTGTAGTATTAGAGTTGATTAGAAAAAATGTTTCATTAGAGGAACTTCATGCTTTAACAAAAATGGATTTGTTTTTCCTTCATATTTTCAAAAGATTGGTGAAGATGGAAACAGAAATCTCTAATTCCAACGCAGAACTTGCGACTAAAGAAATGCTGCAGCATTGGAAAGAAAAAGGATTCAGCGATAGCTTTATAGCAAGCGAATGGGGATGCACGGAAAAACAAGTTCGTGAATTAAGAAAAGAAATGGGCATATTGCCTATTTATAAAATGGTTGATACATGTGCAGCAGAATTCGAAGCAAAAACAAATTATTATTACTCCAGCTTTTACGGCGAAAATGAACAAACAGAAAGCAATAAACGAAAAGTACTTGTAATAGGGAGTGGACCAATCCGCATAGGTCAAGGAATTGAATTTGATTATTGCTCTGTACATGGTGTATTCGCCTTAAAAGAAGAGAATATTGAAACAATCATTATCAATAATAACCCAGAAACGGTAAGTACAGATTTTGCGACGGCAGATCGTTTATATTTTGAACCCCTTATGATAGAAGACATTATGAATGTCATTGAATCAGAAGGAATAAAAGAAGCGATTGTTCAATTAGGGGGACAAACTGCTCTTAATGTTGCAAAAGCGTTAGAAGAATATGGGGTCGAAATCCTTGGAAACAGCAGCCATACGATTGATTTGCTCGAAGATAGAGATTTATTCTATAAGCTGTTGGATGAAGAAGATATTCCGCATATTCAAGGTGATATTGCTTTTGAAGAGAAACAGGTAGTAGCATCTGTTGAAAAACTAGGGTTTCCAGTGCTAATTAGACCTTCTTATGTAATTGGCGGAAAAGGAATGGAACGTATTGAAAATAAGCAGGAGTTGCAAAAATACTTAACAACAGATATTCCATACCCTGTCCTTGTTGATCAGTTTATGTATGCATTAGAAGCAGAACTGGATATTGCGGCAGATGGTGTTGATATATGTGTACCTGCTATTATGGAACATATTGAAAAAACAGGTGTGCATTCTGGTGATAGTTTATCCATTTTACCAGCAAAAAATTTATCTAATACGGTAAAAGAAAAAATGCTGGATTATGCACAGAAGATTGTCAAAAATACAAATTACAAAGGATTAATGAATATTCAATACATTATTAAAGACGAAGATGTATATGTTTTAGAAGTTAATCCGCGGGCAAGTAGAACAGCTCCAATTATAAGCAAGGTAACTGGTGTGCCGTTAGTTCAAATTGCGACAAAAATATTGCTTGGGAAATATAAATTGTCGGAAGAGGAAAAAACATTTACGGATAATATTCCATTTACATGTGTTAAATATCCGGTGTATTCCAACTATGCATTAAAAGGTTTAGATTCAAAGCTTGGTCCAGAAATGCGCTCAACAGGAGAAGGGATTGCTCTAGGGAGTACAATGGAGGAAGCACTGAAAAAAGTATTCCATCCCACATTAAAAAAAGTGACAAATAAACAAATAGTAATTAAAGCAGATCAAGAACTTACTTTATTAAAAAAGAAAGCAGAAGCTGCTGGCTTAACAGTAATCGAGGTAAAGGAAGAAGCAGAGAAATATTTGACGCAAAAAGAAACAGTTGCTTTTTATAACGAAACAAAAGATGAAAAGGATCAGCATTTGCGTGAAATGGCTACATTAAATCGAATCATTACCTTTACACAAGCAGAAAGCACAGAAGCATTTATTGACTCTTTTAAAGTAGATGAATTCTCAGTTTCATCCATTAACGAATGGCATAATATGTTGAAAAAGGACGTGAGTACCGTATGATTACAACTTCAGCAATCGATTTAAAAGGCAAGGATTTGCTTTCTCTTATTGATGTTTCCCCAGAAGGGATTTTACAGCTGTTAGAAAAAGCAAAAGAAATTAAAGAAGCAAAATTAAGCGGAAAAGAATATACGCCGTTAAAAGGGAAAACATTAGGGATGATTTTTGAAAAATCATCTACTAGAACAAGAGTTTCCTTTGAAGCAGGAATGTTCCAGCTTGGAGGACATGCGCTGTTTTTAAGTAGCCGTGATCTACAAATTGGAAGAGGAGAGCCAATTTCAGATACAGCAAAAGTATTATCGGAATTTGTAGATGCTATTATGATTCGTACATTTTCTCATGATATTATTACAGAATTGGCAGAGCATGCTACCATCCCAGTTATCAATGGTTTAACGGATCTTTACCATCCATGTCAAGCATTAGCAGATCTTTTAACCATTCTAGAAATCAATGGTACATTAAAAGGCCAAAAGCTTGCATATATTGGTGATGGAAACAATGTTGTCCACTCTCTATTAATTGCATGTTCAAAGGTGGGCATTGATATTGCAGTTGCGACACCAGTTAATTACGAACCAAATAAGGAAGTAGTAGCGTTAGCAAAAGGATTTGCAAAGAATAGCGGAAGCAGCATTTTAATCACAACCAATCCTGTAGAAGCGGTAGAAAATGCCGATGTAATTTATTCCGATGTTTGGACTAGTATGGGACAAGAGGAAGAAAATGAACAACGCTTAAAAGATTTCCAAGGCTTCCAAATCAATAGTGAGCTAGTAAAACATGCAAAAGATGATTATATCTTCTTACATTGCCTGCCAGCCCATCGCGAAGAAGAAGTAACAGCTGAAATAATTGACGGAGATAATTCAGCAGTATTCCAGCAAGCAGGAAACAGACTACATGCCCAAAAAGCATTACTAGTCGAAATACTAAAATAAATAAAAAGCTAAGTTTAAAAAATTTACAAAAGAAGTAATTCTTAGCAGGGTTGCTTTCTTATAAAAAACCTCTATTATGGAGGTTTTTTATTTATACCTCTTAGCATCTCCAAAAAATCTCACGAAATTCCTTTTGATTCAGTTGAATGATTTTATAAATATAAACAAAAATTTCCTTCATGTAAGTTAAAAAAAAGGAAACAATAAAAAAGCAGTAGAAAAACAACTGTATATTGCTTCATTTTAAGGAGGAACTTTATGGGACAAAATAGACAATTTCGTTCAGGGCAAAAAGCCCCGAATAATGGTTTATATATAGAGTGTGGCGAAACAGGCAGCAATGTTAATAATCCTCAAACATTAAAATTGAAAGCAGGGGACCGTTTCCCCGAAAACTCCAACCATAACAGAGTTTGGACCTATCAACGAAAACCTTAAAGAGAAAGCCTTAAGCCATCCGAATAACAAATCGGATGGCTTTACATATGGATAAAAAAGCCTATAATATAATTAAAGGTCAATAAAGGTCAAAGGAGGCTTTTATGAATGAATATAGATCAAATGACAGAAAAAGTACAATTAGCATTAAGTGAAGCACAAACGATTGCCGTGAAAGAAAGCCATCAAGAAATAGATGATATTCACTTATTTTTAGCGATTATAGAGCAAGAAGATAATATAATATCCTCTATTTTAACAAAATTGGATAAAAACACAGAAAAGCTTAAGCTGAAACTAATAAAAGATTTAGAAAAAAGACCAAAAGTTACATTAAGCAGTACACAGCAAGGGAATATTTATATTACAAATACCCTTCAAAAAATAATGGTACAAGCAGATGAAGAAAGAAAAAAAATGGAGGATGACTATCTTTCAATTGAACATTTAATGGTTGCTGCGTATTTAGAGAAAAACTCCAATGTAGGGAAAATACTGAAGGAAATGAGTATAACGAAAAGCGAACTAGTAGATGCAATGATGCAAATAAGGGGGAATCAAAAGGTGACTTCTAAAAATCCTGAAGCAACATATGAAGCGCTAAAAAAGTATGGTCGTGATCTTGTTGCAGATGTTCGTGCTGGAAAAATTGATCCTGTTATCGGAAGAGATAATGAAATTCGGCATGTTATCCGTATTTTATCAAGAAAAACAAAAAATAATCCGGTGTTGATAGGAGAGCCAGGTGTAGGGAAAACAGCTATAGTGGAAGGGCTTGCCCAACGAATTGTTCGAAAAGATGTGCCTGAAGGTTTAAAAGAAAAAACAATTTTTTCTCTTGATATGGGAGCATTAATCGCTGGAGCAAAGTTTAGAGGAGAATTTGAAGAACGCTTAAAAGCAGTTTTGCAAGAAGTGAAAAACAGCAATGGACACATTCTTTTATTTATTGATGAACTTCATACCATTGTTGGTGCTGGGAAAACGGATGGAGCAATGGACGCTGGTAATATGCTAAAACCGATGCTTGCCCGCGGAGAGCTTCATTGTATTGGTGCAACAACATTAGATGAACATCGCCAATATATTGAGAAAGATCCAGCTCTAGAGCGCCGTTTTCAACAAGTGCTAGTATCGGAACCAACAGTGGAGGATACTATTTCTATTCTAAGAGGATTAAAAGAAAGATTCGAAATACACCACGGAGTTGCGATTCAGGACCGTTCATTAATTGCGGCTGCTACGATGTCTGATCGATACATTACAGATCGTTTTCTTCCAGATAAAGCAATCGATTTAATTGATGAAGCATGTGCGATGATTAGAACCGAAATTGATTCGATGCCTATAGAAATAGATGAATTAACAAGAAAAATTATGCAATTAGAAATTGAAGAAGCAGCTCTTCAAAGAGAAGAAGACACACAAAGCAAAGGCCGTTTATATGCTATTGCGAAAGAATTAGCCGATTTAAGGGAAAAAGCAAACGCGCTAACCGCAAAATGGCAGCTGGAAAAAGAAGGTTTGCAGAAAATTCAAGAGAAAAAAGAAGAATTGGAAAAGAAAAAAAGAGAACTGGAAGAAGCAGAAAATAATTATGATTTAAATAAAGCAGCTGAATTAAGACATGGAACGATTCCAAAGTTGGAAAAAGAATTGCAAGAACTGGAAGAAAAGGTAAGCCGAAAAAAAGAAAATCGATTGTTAAGGGAAGAAGTAACAGACGATGAAATTGCCAATATTGTTGCTAGATGGACAGGAATACCTGTCTCGAAGCTTGTAGAAAAAGAACGAGAAAAATTACTGCGTTTAGAAAGCATCCTGCATGAACGAGTAGTTGGACAAATGGAAGCAGTAAAATTAGTAAGCGATGCGGTACTGCGGGCAAGAGCAGGCATTAAAGACCCAAATAGACCGATTGGATCCTTTTTATTTTTAGGGCCGACAGGTGTCGGGAAAACAGAGCTAGCAAAAGCTTTAGCTACTAGTTTATTTGACAGTGAAGAACAGATTATTCGGATTGATATGTCAGAATACATGGAAAAGCATGCTGTATCCCGCTTAATTGGTGCACCTCCAGGATATATAGGATATGAAGAAGGCGGGCAATTAACGGAAGCAATAAGAAGAAAACCTTATTCTGTTGTATTGTTGGATGAGGTAGAAAAAGCACATCCGGAAGTGTTTAATATTCTATTACAAGTATTAGATGATGGCAGAATAACGGATTCTCAAGGAAGAACAGTTGATTTTAAAAATACCGTTATTATAATGACTTCAAATATTGGTTCTCACCTATTATTAGAGCAGTCAGAGCAACAAGAAATTCCTGAGAGTACAAGAGCAGGGGTCATGAGTCAATTGAGAGCTCATTTTCGCCCAGAGTTTTTAAACAGAATCGATGAAACTATCCTGTTTAAACCATTAGCTTTAAATGAAATAAAAGAGATTGTATCGAAGTTGGTAGCTAATTTAGAAGCAAGGCTTTTAGAACAGCAAATTACGATTGCAATTTCAGATGCTGCCAAAGAATATATAGCAGTTAATGGATTTGATCCAGTCTTTGGGGCAAGACCACTTAAACGTTTTTTACAAAGATCAGTTGAAACGGCATTGGCTAGAGAGATCATTGCTGAAAAGATAAAAGAAAAGGACCATGTCATAATTGATGTGAAGGACGATAAAATCGTATTAATACATGGGTAAACAAAAAAGAGAGGGAAAAATACCTCTCTTTTATTGTTTATTAAAAATAAGTAAGATTTTTCTAGTTTTGATTTCTTAAACGTTTTATAATAGGAATTAATGAGCTCCTTTTTCATGAGCATCGTCATTTGGAAGAATGCTTCCTAGTAGAATAGTTAGAACGGTAAAAATAATACTCAAGATAACGCCAAAATTAAAGTTGAATGCAATTCCGCCCATAGAGCTAATAACATATACTAACATTTGAGAAAGTAAGAATGTCCAAAAGAATGTTACTAAATAACGCACTATAATCACCTCACACTATTTCAATTCTTTTTTCATCTTATCACAACAAATCGAAATAATAAATGTCTATTGATTGACGAAAATTTTTAAAATAGAAAATGCATCCGCATATGCAAACCAATAGTAAAAAAACTGATTTAAAAAAGATAGAAGCATACTTAGTAAGATCATACTATTTTATACATTATGGACTAAATTGAAAAACTTATGCCTTCCTTTCTATATATGGAATGAGGAAGGAGACTGCTGATACAATGTAAGATAAATAATTAGACAGAATGATTTATGAAAAGCACGTTAAAACCACTCATTTTTTATTGTCTAAGAATTATAAATGAAGTGGATTGGGGATAACTTAGCGTTTGTGTCCCCATCCGGCGCCTGCGCTTTTCTTTATTGCGTCAGCCTATCTCGTTTACATGGACCTAAAAGAAGTAGAGAAATATAGGCAGATTCCCTTACATTTTAACAAATTGCTCATACATTATTAAAAGGAAAATGTAAAAAAGGAGTTTTAGTGATGGAGAACCGGAACTTCCAATTAGATACCGAATGGAATATGATACATTATCCATCTCAACCGAATGGTTTCGGTGTCTTAATAATCGGGGATGACAGGCATTATGTGAATAACTCGAATAGTTTTTGGACACAAAATGAAGGGAAAAAACAGTTGGTTGATTCTCTTCTTGCAAAAGGTTATACAATCTTTTATTCTAATTTATACGGAAAAAATTGGGGAAGCAACAAAGCATGCCAATTAGCAAAACGACTTTATGAATTTATCATACGTACAGAAATTCTCAATCAAAAAATTCATGTCATAGCAGAAGGGATGGGTGCATTAATTGCCCTCCATTTAATGAAAGAAATGAGGGAAAACATTCGCTCTGTTGTACTATTTAATCCTATTTTATCTTTAAGAGAGCATCTTGAGAGAGAAAAAGAGCATAAGTTTTTTTTCAAAAAGCTGTGTAATGAAATATCAATAGCCTTTCACCTTAACGAAGATGGATTACTTTCCTTCTTACAAGAGAGAAAGGAATTTCAATTAGAAGAAACGAAATTGCCGGTGAAAATCTTTCATATCCTTCATGATGGGAAATCGTATTATCAATCCAACTTATTAAAAAAAACATCGATTATATGGGAAAAGAAGTGCTTACCAATTTTTGTTTCTTACGTATTACCAGAGAAAAAGAGTGCAATTCCTAATCAAATTGTTGTTTTTTTTCAAGAATATGAAAAAGATTTATAAGACGTTATTAGAAAAAGTCCGGACAACTAAATATTATTCTAGAGAAAATCTCCATGGGTTATCATTGTGGAGATTTTTTTATTAAGAAGAAATAGGTATTGTTAAAGTCATAAGCACTTTCCAGAGTAATAAGAATATTTTTCTTTGGATCTTTTCAAACAGCTTTCTTCTTCCAATCATTATGAAATAATGGGGTAGCTTTTGCATAGTATACACTAATGAAGTTTTATGGGAGGATTTATTATGGAAAAAGCTGTTATTGTTGGACCATATCATTTTATCGGCATTCACCTTTGTTCTGCTCTGTTAGAAAAAGGGATTGATATAATGGGAATTTCCTATCCTCAAGTACAAATAAATAAGCTGGAAGATAAAAAAATGGTTTTTGGAAGAAATGCGAATTTTATGGAAAAAGATTGGGGTTATTTAGTGTGTGCAGATGTAGAGGTGATTATATTTGATTTATATACGTTAGACAGGAAAAACGAGTTAGTACTTACCCTTCTGTCTGCCTATAAGGAAGCTGCATTAATAAAAGAAATGACCAAAAAGAAGATAGTGATAATTTGTCCTATTACGATTGAAAAGAAAATAATGGAGGAAAGTATAAGTTTGTTTGAGTTACACCAACAAGCATATCAAATCATCTATTTACCAACGATTTATGGTCCGTGGCAACCAGAAATTTTTTTGTTTCAACAAATATTAGCAGATAAAAGAAAAACAATCAAAAAGCATGAAATGGAATATACAGAAGACGCTATTTATATTGATGATGCAATTACGGAAATAGTGAATCAAATTGTTCAGGGGAAAGAAAGAGAAGTTGTCTTAAAAAGTAATGTAGAGAATCATTGGAATAAATGTAAGAATTCCCTTGATTGGAAGCAAGATACAAAGGAAACAAGCATTTGTTGTTTCAGTGACTCTGTTTCTACCATTATCGTGAAAAATAAAAATAACATATCAGAAAACTTGGAAATACAAAGAAAGCATATTATGATGTATATAGATTAAAAATATGAATAAACCATACAAGGGGATATGGGAAAGGCAAAAAGAATGTTAAAGACAAAATTAATCCTTTTAACTTCCATCCTCTTATCTTCTTTTTTTCTCGTTTCTTGTGGACAAGCCAATCAAAACGGAAAAATAAAAAAAGTGGGATTGCTGGTTGAAGGAACAGTTAGTGACCAAATGGTGGGGACTAAAGGGTATAAAGGATTATTAATGATTCAGTCAACATACAATATTGATGTTTATTATAAGGAAGAGATAACTTCTGAGGCTATTATAGAAAGAGCGGTCAAAGAATTTAAAAATAAGGGAATTAATTTGATCATCGGCAATGGACAATTGTTTGCCGATTACTTTAATGAGATTTCAAGTAAATATCCTTCCATTCATTTTGTCAGTTTTAATGGGCAAGCAACAAATAGCAATACGACAAGTATTGTCTTAGAAGGATATGCTTGTGGTTATTTTGCAGGGATGGTAGCTGGACATATGACAACAACTAATACTGTAGCTAGTTTGTCCACCTTAGAGTCACAGTCTGCTGAAGTACAAGGATTCCATGATGGAGCAAAACACGAAAATAGTCGTGTAAAAGTGATAACAACCAATGTTCCTGATAAGAATAATCAAGAGGAAGTATTGCATTTATTGGATAAACAGCTGGAACAAAAAGCGGATGTTATTTATGCAGCAGAAAATAACTATAATATAGCAGTAATAGAGAGGTTGAAAGAAAAGGGATTGTATGCAATTGGTTATATGTCAGAACAATCCACTCTTGGAGAATTTACCGTTTTGACAAGTACGATTCAATATTTACCTGAAATTTATGCTAAAATAGCAAAAGACTTTAATGAAGGTAAACTTCTACCTGGAAATATTCATGTTAGCATGAAAGATGAATTTATTTCATTAGGAAAGTTTAGTCCCAAGATAGATAAGGCATTTAAGCATAGAATCTATAAAGAAATGGATCATTATAAAAAAACAGGAGAATTACCGAAAAAAAAGGCTAAATAATTTTTGGAGGATTATCATGACAAACCAAGAAAAAACAATGGAGTTTATGCAAATCGCAATGAAATACTTACCGGAAGCAAAAGGAGAATTAGAAAAAGCAGGTGTAGAGCTTTCTTTTGAAATGTTGGAACCGTTTATGAATTTATTTACGAAAGTAATGAACGAGGCATATGAATTAGGGAAATCAGATGCTGAGAAGAAGGATAATTAATTTCATAATAAAAGGCAGTTTATAAAGTGTTTTTTTGTTTTTATACAAAAGAATAGCTAGTGAAAGTATTATCATCCGTAATGGATAGAGTTTAGATGAACTACAATTAGAAAGGCTGTGCGTATCATTCGGGCAGTCTTTTTAATTTGAACTTAAATGGTTATTCAATCGATAAAATAGTTCCTTTACCAGTCAATTTGAGAGTAATTTAAATGATTTCATTTTTGTGTGAAAAACTCCGTATTAATCTATTTCTTTATTCGTTTTATACTAAATGAAGATAAATGAAAACGCTTCAAAAAAAAGAAATGGAGGACAAAAATATGGAAAAATCATGGCTTGAATTGGAAGGGAAAGTAGCAATTGTAACTGGCGGAGCATCAGGCATAGGTTTTCACATAGCTGAGGAATTAGTAAACAACGGAGCAAAGGTAGTGGTTTCTGATTTAAATGGAGAAGAAGGAAAGCAAACAAATGGATCCTATTTAATTAAATGTGATGTATCGAAGAAAACAAGTGTGGATGAAATGATAACAAAAACAGTGAATTTGTTTGGATCCATTGATATTCTCGTAAATAATGCAGGAATAAACCTTCCGAGATTATTAGTGGATATAGAGGGGAAAAAGCCAGAGTATGAATTAAATGAGAAAGATTTTGATATTATGGTGGCAATAAATCAAAAAGGCCCCTTTCTTTGTTCCCAAGCCGCAGCAAAAAATATGTTATTGAAAAAAAGTGGTGTAATAATAAATGTTGCGTCAGAAGCAGGTCAAGAAGGATCGGCAGGTCAAAGTTGCTACTCCGCTACAAAAGGTGCGTTAATTTCTTTTAGTCGAGCTTGGGCAAAGGAATTAGGCAAATATAATATTCGTGTTGTTGCTATTGCACCAGGAATTCTGGAGAAAACAGGGCTAAGAACCCATGCTTATAATGAAGCATTAGCCTATACACGAGGTGTTACGGTGGAAGGTCTAACAACGGACTACAGTAAATCAATACCTTTAGGAAGAGAAGGAAAATTAAAAGAAATTGGCGAATTAGTTTGTTATATAGCTTCAGAAAAAGCAAGTTATATTACAGGAACTACTTTTAATATATCAGGTGGGAAATCACGTGGTTAACCACTTGTTGCGTTTTTAAACCCTTTTTCTGAATGTTCATAAGGAAGATAGCTCGAAAATATTCTACATTATTACAAGCAAAAGGGAATCCGTCCGATACCTAGAATGGATAAATGTGCTTGAAGGGGTAATTACATGTACGAAATAAATTTGGATGATCGAGTTATTCAAATCATAGAATTAACAAGAAAAAAAATGTATAGTTCACTAGAATATATAGCGACTACATTAGGGGTGAGTACTAGGACGATCCGAAATGATATCAGGCAACTAAATGATGATCTTAAGGAAATCGCTGCAATAAATAATGAAAAAGGAAAAGGATTTTCTTTACAGGTATTCAATCAGCAGGTGTTTGAGGATTTATTAATACAATTAAAAACTAATACGAATACTACCTATGATAATTCCCAGAAACGGCTGGCCTCCATAATAGATAAACTAATAACCAGTGATGAACCTATCATATTAGATGAACTGGCATACAGCATGAATATAAGCAGAACAACATTGGTAAATGAGCTGAAGAAGGCAGCATTGGCTCTTCAGACATATAGTTTGTCTATAAAAGGTAAACAGAACAATGGTATGTATTTAACTGGTGAAGAATTACATTTGCGTTTTTTTATACTTGATCATATTTTTAATTATTTGTACGATGAATATCCATTAGATAAGGATGTATCGCATGCATTAATGGAAGTGATGTATGAATACGATTTTGAATCAAATACTCAAACGCGGTTAATGCAGACGATTATTGTGATGCTGGATCGTCTTTTGAAAAATAAGTCTTTAAAAACTATGGATAATAAATATAAGAAGCTGCAACATTCAAAAGACTATCAAATAGCAAAGAAATTAGTGGAAGTCATTCAATTGCGTTTACCAATTAGCATACCAGACTCAGAAATTCTATTTCTTGCTATTCCAATAGCAGGCAGAAGAACGCCGACAAATAATCGTACGATTGCAGATATAACAATCACAGAAGATATAAAGGCTTTGATTGACGCAATTATGGAACAACTTGGATTTGATAAAGAAATTATGAAGCAAAATATAAGCTTTTTTACAGATTTGCAATATCATTTAACTTTTATGCTTAATAGACTAATGTTTGGTACCCATTTGAAAAATCCTTTATTAGGCGATGTGAAAGAAAAGTATCCACTTGCATTTAAGATGGCGGAGGTAGCAGGTCAAGTGATACAAAAAAGGTATTGTGTTTCTGTTTCTGAAGATGAACTTGGTTATTTAGCCTTCTACTTTTGTATATTTATTGATGATCATGAAGGGAAGAATAAACGATTTCAAAAGGTGGCAGTTATTTGTGGAACAGGACGAGGAACTTCTAAATTAATAAGCATGCAGCTTCAAAAAGTTCTACATCACAATACAAAAATAGATGTAATTTCAGAAGAAGAGTGCACTACAAAGCTACTAGAATCATATGACCTTGTGTTTACTACTATTTTATTGCCTTTTGAAATAGAATCACCTTTGATCAGAATCCATGAAATTTTTAACGAACAAATGGTGGCACAACAAGTTGAAAAAGCAAGCTATTTGAAAAAATTTAATCTTAAGGATACGGAAAGTCATTACTCCATACTCAAACGATTAATAGATAAGGACAAATTCTTTTTATTAGATAGCCATAAAAATTACCATGAAAATTTAGAGATGATGGTTAATCATTTAACTTTATTAGGATATGTAGATGAAAAATTCTTAGAAAGGCTTGTGGAAAGAGAAAAAAAAGGAACAATGTTATTCGATCAAGCCATTGCACTTCCTCATACTATTAACTATCAATCAAATTCTATTCAATTGGCATTAGGTGTTTTTCTAGAAAATATAATAGAAGGAAATAAGTCAGTTAAATTAATATTTTTATTAGGACTACCAAAACAAACCGACTATGATGCGAGTCTATTAGTAAAAATATATGATGAGATTATTCATCTTGCTTCGAGGCAGGAAATAGTCAATAAGCTCACAGAAGCGAGAAGTTACGAAGAAATTTCCCGATGTTTAGAACAGGTAAATGTGATGAAGAAAAGATAAAAATAGGAAGTGACAAAAATGCAAATGTACATGATTATGATTTTTATTGCAGGTGCTTTTCTTCTTCAAATGGCATTAGGATATTGGCAAATTAAACATTTTACAAAAGCCTATATAGAATTAAGGAAAATTGGAAAAGTTGCTATTGGTAAGAGGCCAGGAAAATTTCAAGCAGGAACAATTGTTATGTTTGCTGTTAATAACAGCGGAATAATAATAAAGGCGAAAAAAATGCAAGGGGTTACAGTTTTAGCAAAATTTCGCGATTTGAACGGGTTTACAAATAAAAATATTAAACAAATTGATGAGAATGAAGTAGCTCACTGCAATAGATTGCTTAAACAGGCAATTCTCGATGCGGCAAGCAATTACAAAATTATTATGAGCGGCGGAGAAATTCCGGAAAAAAATAGTCTCTTTAGACGAATGATTATGCAGGCTGAAAAAGTCGTTTCTATAAAAAAATCATAAGAGGTGAAAAAGATGGATATTATCGTAACATTTGCAGAAGGATTTTTGCATTTATTTCGTACAGGTGCCGATACATTTGTGTCATGGATGAAAGGGATTGTACCTATTGTATTATTGTTAATGGTAGCGATGAATACTTTAATTCAATTAATTGGTGAACATCGAATTAATCGTTTAGCAAGGGCATCTTCCAAAAATCCGTTATTAAGATATATGGTGCTTCCTTTTGTCGGATCATTTATGCTAGCAAATCCAATGGCTTTATCATTAGGCCGTTTTTTACCTGAAAAATATAAACCTAGCTATTATGCATCGGGTGCTTATTTTTGTCATACAAGTAATGGATTATTTCCTCATATTAATCCAGGGGAATTATTTATCTTTTTAGGAATAGCCGCAGGTATCGAGCAGTTAGGTTTTAGTACAGCAGAATTAGCTGTCCGATACTTTCTTGTTGGGATAGTAATGAATTTTTTTGCAGGTTGGATGACGGATTTTACAACTAAAATGGTCGAGAAACAGCAAGGTATTAAATTAAATACAGATATCAAATTACATCATTAATAAATAAAGGGAGGTTTTGGAGATGACAGAATATCGTTCTGTAAAAATTATGAAAGGCAGCGGTGGCTTTGGAGGACCATTAACAATCACACCTACGGCTGATAGAAATAAAATTGTCTATATTACAGGTGGAGGTGCAAAACCAGCTATTGTAGATAAACTGGCTGAATTAACTGGTGCTGAAACTGTAAACGGTTTCAGAACGTCTGTTCCAGATGAGACAATTATGCTCGCTATTGTGGATTGTGGAGGTACTCTACGATGCGGAATTTATCCACAAAAGGGTATTCCAACTGTAAATATTATGCCGACTGGGAAAAGTGGCCCATTGGCCAAATTTATAACAGAAAATATTTATGTATCGGCAGTAGACGTTGAGCAAATAGTTCCATTTGTAGAAGAAGACTTTTCTGATGTAGCTGCTGCAGCGGAGAAAATGCCGCATCCTAAAAAAGAATTCAAATACAATAGTGAGCAAAAAATTTCGCAAACAATGGCTGCCAATAAAAATAAAGGCATTTTAACTAGAATTGGACTCGGAGCAGGAAAAGTTATTAATACCTTCTATCAAGCAGGTCGTGACGCTGTTCAAACATTAATTAATACAATTATTCCATTTATGGCATTTGTATCCCTATTAATAGGGATTATCCAAGGATCTGGGATAGGTAACTTCTTTGCAAAATTGATGTCACCACTTGCAGGGAATATATGGGGATTATTGTTAATTGGATTTATTTGTTCGTTGCCATTTTTATCACCGTTGCTAGGGCCAGGTGGTGTAATTGCTCAAATTATCGGAACACTGATTGGCGTTGAAATAGGCAAAGGGAATATTCCCCCAAACTTAGCGCTTCCAGCATTATTTGCCATTAATACACAAAATGCATGTGACTTCATACCAGTTGGATTAGGATTGGCAGAAGCTGAGCCGGAAACAGTAGAAGTAGGAGTGCCTGCGGTTCTTTATTCAAGATTTTTAATTGGTGTCCCTAGGGTGTTTGTAGCGTGGCTTGCTAGTTTTGGACTATATAGCAGCTAAATATATATTATGACTGAATAAAAAATAAAAATAGCAGGAGGGAAGAAGGTCGCTTTTAAAAGAAGCTGCCAAATGATATGAAAACAATTTATGAAAATAAAGTACAAAGTATTGGTGCATTTGCTAACTCATTTTTGGAGGAAAAGATGATTATTCTTTTTGGAAATGAAGCTCCACAAGACTTAAGAGATTTCTGCTATAACATTCAAGTAGTTCATGTCGATGGGGAAATTAAACCAGGACAAAAGCTTTATATTAACAGCGATAAATTTGAAATAACATCCGTTGGAGATGTAGTGCAGCGTAATTTAACTACATTAGGACATATTTCAATCAGATTTGATGGCTCTACTATTCCAGAACTTCCTGGTACCCTTTATTTAGAAAATAAAGATGTTCCGACTATAGAGTTAGGGACAGAATTAAAAATTGTTAATGAATAATTTCTGCTTCCATTAAAGAAAGAGCACTTAGTAGACTCTGAGTTTTAGAGTGAAAATTTATTATCTATAGGAAAAAGGAGTCGATTCTTTATCTGTGAAACAGGTTGAAAGAATCGACTCCTTTTATCGTTATTTCTAAAGTCTTGAAACAAAGATGGAAAGAAGCAATTATTTTATCCACTTTTTTATAAGCGGAGCAAATTTTTTTATAATTGGTTTGAATTCATTGGCAGATGTCATGAAGCTATCGACATTTTTCATTAACAAATCGATATCTATTTGATCTAAAAAGTCAGTGACAGCACTTAATTTATCATCTTCCACTTCCTCTTCATATTGTTTTTCTTCTTTTTGATTTCTGCCTAAGATCCATGCATCACCATTATTTCTTCCAATATAGTTATTATCATGTTTTCCTTCTTTTCTTCTGCGGGCAGGATAGTTTGTACCAAACATAAAATTAGTAAGGTGATCTGTGTTTTGTTGAGGTGCTATTAGGTCCTCTTCCTCTTCTTCTTCCTTTTCCTCTATTCTTTCTACATCTTCTTCCATAAGTAACTCCCCCCTTATCTATAGAGAATTTATTTGTTATAATGCGTGTTCAAAAAGGAGGATAAAAAGGACCAAGAAGTTCGAGGTGGTTTCACCTTTAGCATCGGTCTTCCACAGGATGTGGTGACTTCCACGTTGCTCACAGGACGTGAGCGTTTTTAGTGGAAGAACCTCTAAGTTATACGTGAGAAGCGGAAAAGCAAACCAACGAAGAAATTCGACGTGTCATTTTTACCGGACTTTTTGAACAACCTCTTATAATTTCGAGTTAAATGAGTAGCATTCTATAGTAATATCCTATGTAGGAATAATCTGGATGAATAGACAATGGCATAGAGAGAGGAAAATATGTTGCAAATGGTAGGAGAAATTTGATAAAATTAGTACCAAGTCATAATAATTGATAATAATATATATAAGATACAGAAAGTTGCTTTATATTTTGAAAAAAGCAAGTTATACCGTATAATCGGTCATATTAAAGGAGCTGAGAGCTTTGAGCACAGGAATAATTGGTATTGGACGCGCTTTGCCTGAAAAAATAATTACTAATTTTGATTTAGAAAAAATGGTAGATACAAATGATGAGTGGATTCGTACAAGAACTGGAATTGAAGAAAGAAGAATTGCAGATGATAATACGAATACTTCCGATATTGGGTATGAAGCAGCAAAAAATGCGATAGAAAATGCAAATATAAAGCCTGAAGAAATAGATCTTATCTTAGTAGCAACCGTTACACCAGATCAGCCGTTTCCTTCGGTTGCATGTATGTTGCAAGAACGATTAGGTGCAACAAAAGCGGCAGCATTAGATATTAGCGCAGCATGTGCTGGTTTTATGTACGGCATGGTAACAGCTAAACAATTTATTGATAATAACGCATATAAGTATGTATTAGTAGTGGGTGTAGAAAAGCTTTCAAAAATTACAAATTGGGAAGATCGAAATACAGCAGTCCTTTTTGGTGATGGAGCAGGGGCAGCAGTATTAGGGAAAGTAACAGAAGGCAGAGGAATTCTCTCCTTTGAATTAGGTGCTGATGGATCAGGTGGTAAACATCTATATCAAGATGATTATATTCAAATGAATGGAAGAGAAGTGTTTAAATTTGCGGTTCGTCAAATGGGCGAAAGCAGTGAAAATGTGCTTATCAAAGCTGGATTGTCAAAAGAAGATGTTGATTTTCTTATTCCTCACCAAGCGAATATTCGCATAATGGAAGCATCTAGACAAAGATTAAATCTGCCAGTGGAGAAATTATCAAAAACAGTGCATAAATATGGGAATACAAGCGCTGCATCTATCCCGATCTCCTTAGTGGAAGAATTAGAAGCAGGCAAAATTAAAGATGATGATGTTATTGTTATGGTTGGATTTGGCGGCGGCTTAACATGGGGTGCAATTGCTATACGCTGGGGGAAATAACTTTTATTCATCGTGATAAAATCGTTATTGTAACAATATCAGAATTTATTAGAGTACTGTCCAGCTTCAGCAACCTATTAAGTAGTGTTAAATAACCAAAATGATTAAGAGTAAAAAGTAGTCCTTTTTATCGGCTGGAATAGTGCATTTCGTCGATGGACAAAGGAAGTTTGCGTTTTTCTTTTAAAATAAATCGAAATACCTAATTTTTCATATAAATACGAATGAAAGAAAAAGGAGAATAGTGATAATGACTAAAAAAAGAGTTGTCGTTACAGGTATGGGAGCAGTTACGCCCCTAGGAAATGATGCAACAACAACGTGGGAAAACATTGTAAAAGGTGTTTCTGGTATTGGACCGTTAACAAGAGTGAATGCAGATGAATATCCAGCAAAAGTTGCAGCAGAATTAAAGGGTTTTAATGCGGAAGATTATATGGATAGAAAAGATGCAAGAAAAATGGATCGATTTACACAATATGCGCTTGCTGCTTCTTTAATGGCAGTAAAAGACGCGGATCTGAAAATTACGGAAGAAAATGCTGCACGCGTTGGAGTATGGATTGGTTCTGGTATTGGTGGAATGGAAACATTCGAAAATCAATATGAAATATTCTTGAAAAGAGGATATAAGCGTGTAAGCCCATTCTTTGTGCCTATGTTAATTCCTGATATGGCAACAGGACAAGTGTCAATTACACTTGGCGCTAAAGGAGTCAACTCATGTACAGTAACAGCATGTGCAACTGGTACGAACTCGATTGGGGATGCTTTTAAAGTAATTCAACGAGGCGATGCAGATGCTATGGTAACAGGAGGAGCAGAGGCACCGATTACAAAAATGTCTGTTGCTGGATTCTGTGCTAATACCGCTTTATCTACAAATCCAGATCCGAAAACGGCAAGCAGACCGTTTGATGCAAACCGTGATGGATTTGTTATGGGAGAGGGAGCAGGAATTCTAGTATTAGAAGAATTAGAGCATGCTCTGAATAGAGGAGCAACGATTTATGCAGAAATCGTGGGATATGGAGCAACTGGAGACGCCTATCATATTACTTCACCTGCACCAGGCGGAGAAGGTGGAGCAAGAGCAATGAAAATGGCAATTGATGATGCTGGTTTAACGCCTGAAGATGTCTCTTATATTAATGCGCATGGAACAAGTACCGCTTATAATGATAAGTTTGAAACAATGGCTGTGAAAGAAGTTTTTGGTGATTATGCGTATAAAGTACCAATGAGCAGTACGAAATCTATGACAGGTCATTTATTAGGAGCAGCAGGAGGAGTAGAAGCCATCTTTAGTATTTTAGCAATTAAAGATAGTGTTGTTCCACCAACCATTAATTTTGAAACAGCTGATCCAGATTGTGATCTTGATTATGTTGTAAATACGAATAGAAAACAAGAAGTGAATGTTGCAATGAGCAACTCATTAGGTTTTGGTGGTCATAACGCAACCATTATCTTTAAAAAATATCAGTGAATGAAAAGAGCAAGTTTAGTTCACTAAACTGAGGACATATAAGCATGAGGGCTGTTCAATAAGTCGATTTTATCGGCAATTGAGCAGCCCTTTTTTTAAAGATAAGAAAGTATAAAATTTTTCAACTTAGATTAGTGTCTAGCTCCAGCGCCTAGCCCCTGTGAAAGATAACCTCCAGCCTCTAAAAGTAAAAAGCACTTTTTGAGTCAGGAGAACATTTTTCTTCGGGGCTTACCAAGGCGCTTGCGCTTTTCTTAAGTTTACACTTCTCAAAAAGGGTTGTTTTTATAATGATAGGATTTCTCATTTGTGTTAAAAGTTTTTAAAAATATCAAAAGGTGTAGTTATATATTGGAAACTGCCTTTTTGCTGAAAAAGAGAGAAAAACAAGGAAGCTAGCTAGCTTGGAATAAAAGTGGAATACTAGTTATTTATAAATATAAATGATAAAAGTTTGTTTATTGATAATAATAATTATAAAATAAAATTGACTATAAAAAGAAAATGGATATAATTAAATATATAGATAGTGTAAAACTGTTGTTTAGTAGAAAATTGTTATTTCTGATTTGGAAGTTGCAAGCCAATAATATGTAGTAAATTAATCTGTTTGAATAAGCGAATAACCAGAAGAAAACACTTTTAAAAAGGAGGTTCCTATGCTAAGTGTTGATAAAGCAATAGAAGCATTGAAGGAGAATAATATTCGGATTACACCTCAACGATTAGAGATTATGCATATTCTTTCAAAAGATAATAAACATTGGTCAGTGGATGACATATATAAGATTTTAAATGCAAATATGCCTTCAGTGAGCATAACAACCGTATACAATAATATAAATTTATTTTGTGAAATAGACCTTGTAAAAGAAATTCAATTTGGCGAAGGATTAAGCATGTATGAGTGGAAAAAAGAAGCTCATTATCATATTCTATGTAAATCATGTGGAGAAATGGTAGATGTTTGGTATCCAGCTTTAAAGGAGGTTGAAACAGTTGCAGAATCCATATCAAAGTTCCATATCAAATCCCACAACCTTCAATTTTACGGGATATGCAAAGAATGCGAAAAAGCATGAGTCGAAAGATCAAGGTGTTTGTCTGCAATGCAATCAGCCAATAAAACGCTTAAAACATTCTGTTATTTGTGGCTGTGGATTTAGAATTCTAAAAGAATCTAAAAGAAAATAAATCTGTATGAAACATTTTTTTATGTTCATACAGATTTTTTTATAGTCTAGGTAAATGTAAATTTTTTTTAATTTTTCCCTCACCATTAATAAAAATGAACATACTGTATTAAATCTAGAACCACAATGAACTCGTATCAACAAGCTGAAAGATCCGATCTTCGCATAGAGGTGGAGGTCTTAACCTCTAAAATGCGAAGAGATAAATAACGACCAACTTTTTCATAAAAATTTCTCCATACTATGATGAACGGAATAAACAAATAGAGGGTGAAAATGGCATGGGGTAGTGGATACAAATAAATGGTTAGAAGAGGATTTTACAGAACCGATAAAAATATGTGAAAAATTTCAATCCTTTTTTGAAGAAGATCATCCAAGAAGAATTTATCAATATTTAGTGAGTTTTGGCATGTACAAACCTTCTCGTCAAACGAAAGAAATCTATGATTCATTAGTAGAAAAAGATGTCTGGAAGACAGTGCGGAAATTCTATGGAACATACAAAAAAAAATGGAAGGGACCGGAAATTTCTATTTATATTTTTCCTTTTCAACCTTCAAGAGGGAAAGCGGATAATAAATCAGGGGTGTCTTTTCCAGATAAATTGTTTCTTTTTGTGGGAGATATAGAAGATGAAAAAGAATTAGAAGCACTATTTGTTCATGAATACCATCATGTTTGCCGCATCCATTATCAAAAGAAAAAAATAGAGGATTATACGCTGTTGGATTCTTTAGTAATGGAAGGTTTAGCTGAACATGCAGTAGAAAAACATTGTGGAAAAAATTATAATGCAAGCTGGTGTCATTTGTATAAAGAAGAGGAATTAAAAAAGTTTTGGAAGGAAGATATACAAGAAAATTTAGATAGCAAAAAAACAGAACAGCTTCATGATACATTATTATTTGGTTTAGGCAGGTATCCTAAAATGATGGGATATTGTTGCGGATATTATATAATAAGCCAGTTTTTAAGCCGAAAAAACTTTCCTGAAAAAACATATTTTATTTCAAAAAGCGAACTATTTGTTAAAGATCGATTAGAATAGGAAATAGAAACCTTGTTTTGCAAGGTTTCTATTTTTTTTATTTTATAATTGTATTAATTTTGAAAAAAATCTTGCATTTGTAATTATAATGTAATAATATTTTAAACAATAGAATGAATAGACAGAATAATTTTAATAAACTGTTAGAGGTGTAAAATGAAAGCAAATACTTCTTTACATAACAAAAATCAATCTTTACTAGAAGTAAAAAATTTAGAAACCTCCTTTTCCATTGATGGACAACTATATAATGCTGTCGATGATGTTTCGTTTAATGTGAAGCCACGTCAAATAGTCGGAATAGTTGGAGAATCCGGATGCGGAAAATCTGTTCTTAGTCTATCTATTATGAAGCTCCTCCCGAAAGATGCAGGATTGATTCGATCAGGAGAAATATTATTTGATGGAAAACACTTGGAACAATTAGGAGATACAGAGATTAATAGTATTAGAGGGAAAGATATTGCGATGATCTTCCAAGAGCCTATGACTTCCTTAAACCCCGTCTTCACCATCGGTTTCCAGTTGATGGAAGTTTTGCTCAATCATATGAAAATCTCCAAAAAAGAAGCAAGATCCAAAAGTGTCGAATTATTAAAAAATGTTGGCATCTCGAGACCGGAAAAAATAGTAGACGAATACCCACATCAATTATCAGGTGGGATGAGACAAAGGGTAATGATTGCCATTTCCATTGCCTGTCAGCCCCGTTTGTTAATAGCGGATGAGCCTACAACTGCTCTCGATGTAACAGTACAGGCACAAATATTAGAGCTTCTAAAAGAGATTCAAGAAGAAAATGATATGTCCGTTATTCTTATTACACATGATCTTGGAGTAGTTGCTGAAATGTGTGATGAGGTAATTGTTATGTATGCTGGCAGAATTGTGGAGAGAACGGATGTGGATACCTTGTTTTATCATCCAAAACATCCCTATACAAAGCTATTGATGGAAGCAATTCCGAAAATGGATGAAGATGTAGAAGTGCTAAGCTCCATAAGCGGAATTGTCCCTTCATTAAAAAATATGCCGAAACAAGGTTGTCGTTTTGCAGAGCGCTGCCCAATGGCAATGGCAGAATGCAAAACGATTACACCAATTCTTGCAAACGTAGAAGATGGACATGAAGTATCTTGCCTTCTTTATGAAACAAGCAATCCAAAAGAAGGAGTGAGGGTATAAATGGCAACAAGTGTAAAAGATAGCAAGCATAATCAAGACAAAATCGAGAAAGAAACACTGTTGGAAGTGAAGAATTTAAAGACATACTATCCCGTTAAAGGTGGATTATTAAGGAGAACAGTCGCGGAAGTAAAAGCTGTTGATAATATATCTTTTGAAATAAAAAAAGGAGAAACATTAGGCTTAGTAGGAGAATCAGGATGTGGAAAATCTACTGCAGGCAGAACAATACTTAGATTGCTCGAACCGACAGATGGAGAAATCATTTTTAATGGACGAGACATTACAAATGTTACAGGGGTTTCTCTTCGAAAATTACGAAAAGATTTTCAAATGGTTTTTCAAGATCCTTATGCATCGCTTAACCCAACAATGATGGTTGGACATCTTGTGTCAGAACCAATTAAAAATTATTTTAAAAAATCAGAAAATGAACTTAAATCTGAAGTATTGGAATTATTAAATAAAGTGGGTTTGCCAGAAGATGCATACTATAAATATCCACATGAATTTTCAGGTGGACAAAGGCAAAGAGTAGGCATTGCACGTGCTCTGGCATTAAGACCTAAGTTAATTATCGCCGATGAACCAGTATCTGCACTGGACGTATCTGTTCAGTCGCAAGTATTGAATCTATTAAAAGAATTACAAGCAGAATTCGATTTAACATTTTTGTTTATTGCACATGATTTAAGTGTCGTAAAGCATATGAGTGATCGAATAGGGGTCATGTATTTAGGTGGATTAGTAGAAATTTCCGATAAAAGCAGTATGTATGAAGAACCATTACATCCGTATACTAAAGCACTTATTTCTGCTATTCCTGAACCAGATCCGCGCAAGAAAAAACAGCGGATTATATTAAAAGGGGACGTGCCGAGTCCAATTAATCCGCCAAAAGGCTGCACTTTTCATCCACGCTGTCCCTTTGCGATGGAAGAGTGTTCCAAGGTAAAGCCTGTATTGAAGGAGGTGAAGCCTGGACATAGAGTTGCTTGCCATTTATATAACTAATCAAATTTATTTGGGGGGAAAATAATGAAAAAGAAATCAGGTTTGCTGTTGCTATCGCTTATTCTTGTTTTATCTGCATTTTTAGCTGCTTGTTCAGACAAAACAAGTTCAGATGGAAAAGATAGCGGCGATAAAAAAGCTGTTGAAGGTGGAACTGTAACTTTCGGTTATACACAACCATTTAAAGGGGTATTATCTTATGCATATTATGAAGGGGAAGACGACGCAAATGCGCTTCAATTTATGCATGAAGGTTTATTGAAAACAAATGATCAATTAGTATCTGAACCAAATTTAGCTACATACGAATTTTCCGATGATAACACAAAATTAACATTTAAAATTAAACAAGGTATTAAATGGCATGATGGTGTGGAATTAAAAGCGGAAGATATGGAATATGCTTGGTATTTAATTGCTGATCCAGCTTATAATGGACCTCGTTTTTCAAATGTTGCCATGATTAAGGGAGCACAAGAATACCACGATAAAAAAGCAGACAAAATTGAAGGAATTAAAGTAGTTGATGATTATACAATTGAAGTTACTTTAACAGAACCACAAGTAAACGTTCTTGAAAATATTTGGACATACCCAGAGCCAAAGCACTATTATGGCGATATTGCAGCAGATAAAATTTCAGAAGCAGATCAAGTTCGTAAAACACCAATTGGGGTAGGTCCGTTTAAAGTGAAAAAAATCGTTCCTGGTGAAAGTATCGAATTTGAACGATTTGATGACTATTGGAAAGGTAAGCCAGCACTAGATGGTATCAATTATAAAATTATTGATGGATCTTTAGCTTCTGGTTTAATTCAAAATGGTGAAGTGGATGTAATTGAAGCGCCAAAAGATCAATGGGGTACAATTAAAGAATTAGATAATATTAATCCCAAAACGGTTGATGCAATGTCTTATTCTTATATTGGTTTCAAATTTGGTCATTATGATAAAAAAGCTGGAAAAGTTGTAATGGATAATCCAAAGTATCAAAATAAAAACTTGCGTCAAGCAATGGTATATGCCATTGACCGACAATCATTTATTGACAACTTTGCTAATGGTTTAGGTAAACCGTTAAACACTCCTTACCCAACTGCATCATGGGCTAAGATTCCAGATGATCAAATTAACAACTATAAATTTGATCAGGCAAAAGCAAAATCTTTATTAGATGAAGCTGGTTATAAAGATACAAATGGAGATGGCTTCCGTGAAGATCCAGATGGAAAACCATTTACAATTAAATTTGATGCAATGAGCGGTGCTGAAACTTCTGAAGCACGTGCACAATTTATTCTGCAATCATGGGAAGATGTTGGTTTAAAAGCAGAGCTTAACGGAGGCTCTTTAAAAGAATTTAATCTATTCTACGATACAGTAGAAGCAGATAAAGCAGAAGTATTTATGGGTGCATGGGGCTTAGCTAATGATCCAGATCCTTCTGGTTTATGGTTATCTACAGACGTATGGAACTACCAACGCTGGTATTCAGAAAAATCGGATGAATTAATTAAAAAAGGTATTCAATACCCGAAAGATTCTAGTCAAAATGTACAGGATTATCGTAAAGAAATTTATTACGAATGGCAAAAACTTGTCAACGAAGAGCTACCAACTATTTTCTTCGAACAACGAGAAGATGCATGGGCAATCAACAAACGTGTGGATGGAGTAAAAATTGATCCATTTGGTGTAACTCCTTCTGAAATCTATAAATGGCACATTGTTAAATAATTGTAAAAAAGTTTAAAAGATAAGGAGAATGGAAGATGTTGCAATATGCAATTAGAAGAATTATCGGTATGATTCCAATACTCTTTCTTATCTCAGTTGTGGTATTTTCCCTGGCGAAATTAATGCCAGGGGATGCCCTATCTGGAAAAATAGACCCATTAAATTCTGATCCAGCTTATATCGCAGAAATGCAGGAAAAAATGGGATTAAATGATCCTATTCATATTCAGTATTTCAGATGGATTGGCGGGGTATTACAAGGAGACTTTGGTGATTCATTTCAGCATAAACAACCGGTTATGGAGCTTATTGGAGAAAGATTGGGAAATACAATAATTTTAGGTATTACGGCATTAATAATAACCTATATTTTAGCTTTTTTTATGGGAAGATACTCTGGAAGAAAGCCATATACTTTTGGGGATTATTTTATTTCGGGATTAAACTATTTAATGTTAGCCATTCCTAGTTTTGTAGCAGCGTTAGTTGCCATTTATGTTTTTGCAATCCACTTAGGGTGGGTTCCGGCGAGTGGAAGTATTGGTTCGGGTGTTGATCCAGGATCATGGGAGTATTTTATAAGCAAAGCAAAACATACGATATTACCTGCTCTTGTGTTGGGAGCGATGTCAACTGCTTCATATACGCAATTTTTAAGAAATGATATGATTGAAAGTTCTCGTAAAGATTATGTTCGTACCGCTCGAGCAAAGGGGACGAAAGAATCGACGATTTATAATAAGCATATATTAAGAAATTCAGTAATACCTATTATTACGTTACTAGGTTTTGATATTGCTAATATTATTGGCGGTGCCGTTATAATTGAATCTATTTTTACATATCCAGGGATAGGGAATTTATTTTATGAATCAGTCAGTTCTCGTGATTATTCCGTAATGATGGCTATTTCTCTATTGTTAACGGTTGTATCACTTCTTGGAAATTTAATTGCAGACCTACTATACGGAATAGTAGATCCGCGTATTCGTTTAAGTTAGGGTGTGAACAGTTTGGAACCATCATATTCTCAAGAAACTTCTGTTATGTCCAATCCAGTTAAGCCTACAAAAGGGCAATCACCATGGGCACTTGCACGAAAAAAATTCTTTAAAAATAAGTTGGCTGTTATAAGTGTTATTTATCTTCTTATCATCATTATAGTATCTATTTTTGCTGAACCATTAACAATGTCTATAAAAGAGGCGAATCGTATAAACTTTACACAAATTAGTAAAGTACCTTCAGCAGAACATTTTTTTGGAACAGATAAATCGGGAAGAGATGTCTTTGCGAGAACATTATTAGGCGGGAAAACTTCATTGACCCTTGCTTTTTCCATTACAGCATCTCTAGTAGTTATTGGAACACTAATAGGTGCAATTTCCGGATACTTTGGTGGTTGGGTAGATAATATATTAATGAGATTTACTGATTTTGTTATGAACTTTCCATTTTTGATTTTTGTCATTGTGTTAGCAGCTATTTTCCCTGAATCCAGTTTATTTACACTAATTTTTGTTATTAGTATTCTGAGTTGGACGGGAATAGCACGCTTAGTAAGAAGCAAGATTATGGCGGAAAAAGAAAACGAATATATATTAAGTTCTATATCGATTGGCTGCTCTCCATCTAAGGTAATAATAAAACACTTACTTCCAAATGTTATGTCCACGATAATCGTACAAGCAACTTTAACATTAGCTACAATGATTGTAGTGGAAACAAGTTTAAGCTTTTTAGGTTTTGGCGTACCCTCAACAACACCTACTTGGGGCAATATGATGCAGGAAGCCAGAAGCCCTGATGTATTAACAAATAAGTGGTGGATTTGGATACCTCCAGCAACGATATTAACATTAACCATTCTATCTATTAATTTTATAGGAGAAGGATTAAAAGACGCATTTAATCCGAAATCAAAACGATAAAAAGTTTGCCATTCTTTATTGGCAAACTTTTTTTTTGAATAGATTCCGTTTCGAATGAAAATATTGTTATGAGGGAAGGGGTTCCTATACTCTCATCCCATAAAACAAGCGAATAAAACAATGCTGCAAGATGAACAGGTAAGGAAAATGGAATGAATGTCTAATTAAGATTCAGAAATTCTATTTACAATCATTTCTGACCAATGATTATTTTAGAGCAACCATTCACAAAAATAGAGATTTAGATTAGAACCATAACACATGAAAAGACGCAGATCTATTAAATTTTATAAGCAGGGAGCAGTCAGCATACACGAAGACTCCTATGGGAATTGCGGGACAGGCGAGCCCTGCCCCATGGAAGGCGAAGTGTATTCTGACAACGGACTGATTGAGAGTGTAAGGAATCATGGTAGCTTTAAAATAAAGAGGAAACTCAAAGGGAAAAGCATGTACTAGTAAAATAACTACCTCATATATATAAGAAGTAAGAGATAGTTTATTGGCATAGAACCTACTTTAAGAGAACAATATTTCCCCCTAAATGATAAAGAATTAATACGATAATTAGAAAATAGATTTTTTGTACTCTTCTAATAGAAGCAACTTTTAACAAAACAAGAAAAATTCAGGAATAAATTTACTGCAGACTGCCCATACTGATTGACAAACAGATGAGGAAGTGAGGGGTTAAAAAATGCAGTATCTTCATGATGTTTGGGTAAACTGGTTTGAAGGAGAAGAAAACGGCTATAATGTATGCCATTTTCATGAATGGCGGAAAGATGATAGTGTAGAGTTGCTAGACCAAGTTCCGCTTTTGAAAATAGATTCTGTTCTATTTAACTACATAGAAAATGATTTAGCGGAATTGCCAAGAGAAATGTTGGATGAAATTTATCAAAAAGCATATTTACGCAAAAACCACGAAAGAATTCAGTTAGATTATTGTTTTGTTATATCAGACGGTGTAGCCATTCTAGTGATAGACACAATTGGGTATTCTGTTCCAATTAGAAAAAGCAGAATGATCCCTAGACAAGAACAATTAGCGTATGAATTATTAGAAAATCAAGAAACTATTTCATTTGAATACCATTTAGATGAAGAGAAGAAAGAATTTCATATTTTGTCACCAGAACCAAATGTGATGAATGGGTTAACAAGAAAAGAGAGACAACTCAAGCAATTGCTTTTTATGGCACTGGATCAATTACATTCATCTGAAAACGTAGCTGAAGTTAGGTATTGGTATACAGAATGGAGCCCAGAGCGATATTTTGACATTCAGCATTTAAACTTTGAACATGCTTGGAATGAACTCTATGAAAGCACAAAGCATGGGTGGACACAAAAACATGAGCATTTCTGTGAAAATATTATAAAAGGCCAACCATTTTTTGAGAAGTTATGGGAGCTAGAGCATGGACCAAAAGTAAATTAAACAGCAAAAAGGGACATCCAAAAGTCGATATACCGACAATTGGATGTCCCTTTTCAAAATCAATGGAATCTCCTTTTAGGGTAGACACCCATGAATAAAAAATTCGCACTACGGCCCATGAAAAGAAACAGATTCCAATATTTATAGCCAGGGAGCAGCCGGAATACACGAAGACTCCTGTGGGAATTGCGAGATGGGTGAGACCCCGCAGCTTTAGCTCCGAGGAGGCTCAAGCGTAGCCCCACGGAAAGCGAAGTGTATTCCGGCTGCGGACTAATGACAAGAGAGCCTATTTTCAGGGTAGCTTTTTTATAAAAAAATTATCGACGTTTACGTCCAAGCCCCATGGCATTTTCCATTTTCTTGACCATTTTGCCAGCAACTTTATTTGCTTTTTCAGCACCTAAATCCAAGATATCGTCAAGCTCAGAAGAAGCCATTAATTCTTTATACTTTTCCTGAATAGGCTGTAGCTTATCGACTACAACATTTGCTAAATCAGACTTGAAGTCTCCATATCCTTTCCCTTCGTATTTAGCCTCAAGACTTTCTATAGTTAATCCAGAAAGAATAGAGTAAATAGAAAGCAGGTTGCTAACACCAGGTTTATTTTCCTTATCATATTTTACAATGCCCTCAGAATCAGTAACAGCACTTTTTATTTTTTTAATGATAACAGAAGGTTCATCCAAAAGAGTAATCGTAGCTTTTTTATTAGAATCAGATTTACTCATTTTTTTTGTAGGTTCTTGTAGGGACATAATACGGGCGCCAACTTTTGGAATGCGCACCTCTGGGATTGTTAAGATATCGTTGTATTTATTATTAAATCTTTGTGCCAAATCACGAGTTAACTCTAGATGTTGTTTTTGATCTTCTCCAACAGGAACAATATCCGTACTATATAAAAGGATGTCCGCAGCCATTAATGGCGGGTAGGTTAAAAGAGCGGAAGAAACAGCATCTTTCCCTGCCGATTTATCTTTAAACTGCGTCATTCTTTCTAATTCACCGATATAGGAGATACATTGCATAACCCAAGCACCTTGTGCGTGTGCCGGCACTTCTGATTGTATAAATAAAGTTGCTTTTGCAGGGTCAATGCCAACAGCCAAGTATAGTGCTGCTAAACTGCGAATATTATTTCTTAATACAAGGCGGTCTTGGGGAACGGTAATAGCATGTTGGTCTACAATACAAAAATAACAGTTGTATTCATTTTGTAATTCGACAAATTGACTTAATGCACCAATATAATTGCCTAATGTAATGGTTCCGCTTGGTTGAATGCCAGAAAAAATTGTTTTCATTTAATATGTCCTCCAGTTTTAAAATAGTACAATTTTGGTAAATGATAAAGAAAAAACAAGGTATTCTTAAATTTACATACACAACTAGTATGGTGCCGATTCATCTACTAGGAAAAAGGCAGATTCTAACCTAATAAAGGCGGTGTGAGTGGAGAAACTCCTCTATTCATTCGTATAAAAAACAAAGTATTGCGTACGGAACCGTGTTTATTTCTATTTAAATCACGTAGCTCCGCCCCTTTTCCATACAAAAAGGACCATACGTCTCTACATTACATAGGGACGAATGGTCCGCGGTGCCACCCTAAATTGCTTAAAAAAGCCACTTCAACCTTGTTAACGAAAGGCGATCGCTGAAATATAATCTGCTTGCATGCATTTAGCATGACAGCATTTCCACTTCAGAGCTCAAAAGTCCATTCCTTATACTTGGATGTTTGTTTTCACCAGCCACAAACTCTCTGAAAAACCAATAGAATAAGTACTATTCTTTATCAATGCAGTTATTTAAATAGTATATATTAATTAAAATTAAACTAATACAAAAGAAAAATCAAGTATGCTTAACAATAT
>JBDNRM010000010.1:0-42357 GCA_047718615.1 Bacillus sp. (in: firmicutes)
CCATCTTTGTTTTATTCGCAATGTTAGTAGTTGCTACAGGTAAAAAACATTTGGCCCATGTTGATCGGATTTCCCATTAATCTGTTGAGGAAAGAGCGGAACTACAAAGAGTTTAGATAAACCGATGGATGCCTTTCCCTGATTTAAGGAAACAAATAGTAATGAAAAAGTTAGATCCTTCTACGTTAAATGGTAGTAGGGATCTAACTTTTTTTGACCGTTAAATAGGTATGGTATAAGTAATTTCTATATGGAAACTATGTTATATTAGAAGGTATGAATGAATAAAGGAGTTCGAATAAATGGCAAAAAGTGTAGTTATTGCGGAGAAGCCTTCCGTTGCACGTGATATTGCAAATGTATTAAAGTGCACGAAGAAGGGAAATGGATTTTTAGAAGGAAACAAATATATCGTCACATGGGCACTAGGGCATTTGGTTACCTTAGCAGACCCTGAAGTTTATGATAATAAATATAAAACTTGGAATTTGCAAGATCTTCCTATGCTTCCGGAAAGAATGAAGTTAGTTGTTATGAAACAAACTGGAAAGCAGTTTCATGCGGTAAAAGCACAGTTAAATCGTAATGATGTAAATGAAATCATTGTGGCTACAGATGCAGGAAGAGAAGGCGAGTTAGTTGCACGCTGGATTATTGATAAATCAAAAGTTAGTAAACCGATCAAACGTTTATGGATTTCCTCTGTAACCGATAAAGCCATTAAAGATGGATTCAATAACTTAAAGCCTGGCAAAGCGTATGAAAACTTATATGCTTCAGCAGTAGCGCGTTCGGAGGCAGACTGGTATATTGGCTTAAATGCCACTCGAGCATTAACAACAAAATTTAATGCTCAGCTAAACTGTGGACGAGTTCAGACTCCTACTGTTGCGATGATTGCAGCACGAGAAGAAGAGATAAAAACGTTTAAAGCTCAAACATTTTATGGCATTGAAGCGCAAACAGATGGACTTAAATTAACGTGGCAAGATGCGAAAGGCAATAATCGCAACTTTAATAAAGAGAAAATCGACACAATCCTTACATCACTTGGACGTAAAGATGCGACGGTTGTTTCTATTGATCGTAAAGCAAAGAAAACATTTTCACCAGCTCTATATGATTTAACAGAACTACAACGTGATGCCAATAAAATCTTTGGTTATTCAGCAAAAGAAACACTAAATATTATGCAAAAGCTATACGAGCAGCATAAAGTATTAACCTATCCTCGTACAGACTCACGTTTTCTGTCTACGGACATCGTTGGTACAATTCCTGAACGTTTAAAAGCATGTGGTGCTGGAGAATATCGTTCACTTGCTTATAAAATACTAAAGAAGCCAATTAAAGCAACAAAAGCTTTTGTAGATAATAGTAAGGTAAGCGATCATCATGCAATTATTCCTACAGAAGGCTATGTGAATTTCTCAGCTTTCACAGATAAGGAACGAAAAATTTATGATCTTGTCGTAAAACGTTTCTTAGCTGTATTATTCCCTGCTTTTGAATATGAGCAATTAACAGTCCAAGCGACAATAGGAGCGGAGAAATTTATTGCCAAAGGTAAATCAGTCATAAATGCGGGCTGGAAAGAAGTATATGATAATCGTTTTGATGAGGAAGACACAACGGATGATGTAAAAGAACAGTTATTGCCTCGTATGGAAAAAGGAGATGTGCTGCCAACCAAATTAATCATTCAAACATCTGGCCAAACAAAACCTCCTGCACGCTTTACAGAGGCTACATTACTATCCGCAATGGAAAATCCAGCAAAATATATGGAAACAAAGGATAAAAAGCTTGTGGACACGTTAAAATCGACTGGAGGACTTGGCACAGTTGCAACCCGAGCTGATATCATTGATAAATTATTTAATTCATTTTTAATCGAAAAACGGGGCGGCAAGGAAATTTCTATCACTTCTAAAGGACGTCAGCTGCTCGATTTAGTACCAGAAAAATTGAGATCTCCAGAAACAACAGCTGAATGGGAACAAAAGCTGGAACTAATTGCGAAAGGCAAACTGAACAAAAATGTATTTATCAATGAAATGAAAGAACATACAAAAGAAATTGTGGCAGGCATTAAAGCAAGCGATAAAAAATATAAACACGATAATATTTCTACAAAGTCTTGTCCTGATTGTGGAAAACCAATGCTAGAAGTGAATAGCAAAAAAGGGAAAATGCTTGTGTGCCAAGATCGTGAATGCGGCCATCGAAAGAATGTAGCCCGTGTAACGAATGCACGTTGTCCTCAATGTAAAAAGAAAATGGAACTTCGCGGTGAAGGGCAGGGCCAAATCTTCACATGTAAATGTGGATATCGCGAAAAACTATCTGCTTTTGAGGCTCGACGTAAAAAAGAAGGTCGTGGAAAAGTAGATAAACGCAGCGTCCAGAAATATTTAAAACAACAAGATAAAGAATCTGAGCCAATCAATAACGCGCTTGCAGAAGCATTAAAAGGAATAAAATTCGATTAATAAGAAAAAGAGCAGATGATGTGAAATAATCATTTGCTCTTTTTACTACCTATGGATTGTTGTTATAAACAAATACGGCCTGAAGCATATAGCTTTCCACAAAAGAGCATCCAGTATCCTGAAACGAAGATCAACTTGTCCATAACAGCAATGTTTTCTTATTATTAAATCGTGTCTCAAGTCTAAAAGAAGAAGAAGGTTATTCCTCTTCACCCTCCACACGATTTTTAAAAGCCTCTTGCGTAACAATAAATTCTTCATCTTCCGGTGCATCTTCAGCATGTGTATGCAAACGTGTATCTTCAGGAAGAGGACCTGGGTGATGCTTTTTTTTATGTTCAAAATCTTTTCCGCGCGCCATTGTACAACCCCCTTTCTTTTCTGTTTATATTGTCTGAAAAGGTGTATTTCTATACTTCTTTTAAGGTAACACTCATGCAACATGGGGGATGAAGTCTCTTGTTATGTGGAAGCAGGAAGCAGCAAGAATACACGAAGATCCCGCGGGAAAGCGAAAGTGCAACCTTCACCGAACTCATGGAGAGTGCCTATTTTAAGGATAGGGAAATCCAGCTGTATGTATTGATACAATTTTGATAAGATGAAGAAAAGGCTTAGGAGGTATATAATGGATTTTTCTTCGCTGATTTCAGAAGATAAAATAAAAAAAGCGTATAAAAATGGAGAATTTAAAAACTTACCTGGTTTTGGAAAACCGTTACCTAAAGATGATTTGGCAGCAGTTCCAGAAGAACTTCGAATGGCATATAGAGTGTTAAAAAATGCAGGATTCTGTCCTGAAGAAAATCAAATAAAGCAGGAATTGTTAACAATGGAGGATTTAATAAAATCTTGCTGTGATACGGAAAAGAAAAAAGAACTTCAAAAAAAATATAACGAAAAATTACTGCGATTTAATAAAATGATGCAAGAAAAAAGAGGGGCTTCTCATTCTGCTTCCTTTCGAAGATATCAAGAGAAAATAGAAAATAAATTATGGAGAAAATCATGAAGATGCCTTTTACTGCAATACTTCATTATAGCCTGATTAAGACAGCTTGAGGTATTCTGACTTTCTAAGAATGCTAGAAATAATAGAAAGATTATTATTATTTTAATACAATGAGGGTGTTTTAGAAACATTCTCTTCTTTGTTTTTTTCAGAGAAAAGAAGTGTAGAATTGTGACAAAATATTGATTTAATGAAAATAAAAAAGAAATTCCCTTAAAAATAGGCAAAAATTGTCGAAGTAAAGAGTAGATGATTTTTCAATGAACGTTTAGTGGTAGGCATCGATTAGTTTTTTGCAGGAAAGAAGAAATATTATGAAATAAGATAGGTGAATATAATGGATAAAACATCTCTCATAGGAGTGATACTTGCATTTATTGCAATTGGAGTTGGGATGGTTTTCAAAGGCGTAAGTCCAGCGGTATTAGCCAATCCAGCAGCTATATTAATTATTATATTAGGAACTGCATCAGCGGTTGTTATTGCATTTCCCACAAGTGAGATTAAAAGAGTACCGAAATTATTTGGCATTTTGTTTAAAGAACAGAAGCAGCAAAATACTCCCGAGCTTATTCGTATGTTTTCTGAATGGGCACAGCTTGCAAGAAAAGAGGGATTGTTGGCACTAGAAGCAAAAACAAACGAAATAGATGATCCTTTTTTACGAAATGGCTTATCGTTATCTGTTGATGGACAAAGCGCAGAATATATACGAGATGTTTTATCAGAAGAGATAGAAGCAATGGAAGATAGACATCGGGCAGGAGCACTTATTTTTTCACAGGCAGGAACATATGCCCCTACTCTAGGAGTGCTCGGAGCTGTTATCGGTTTAATAGCTGCATTAGGGCATATGGATGATGCAGAAGGATTAGGACATGCAATCAGTGCAGCCTTTGTTGCTACGTTATTGGGAATATTTACGGGATATGTTTTATGGCATCCTTTTGCTAATAAGTTGAAAAGAAAATCTCAAATAGAAGCTAGTCAAAAATATTTAATGATTGAAGGAATATTATCGATTTTGGAAGGAGAAGCACCAAGGGTAATTGAACAAAAATTAGCTTCTTATCTACCAATTTCTGAAAGGAAGAAATTTTTAGAAGAAGCGGAAAGCAGTGTGGATAATAATGAGTAAAAAAAGAAAAAAAAAGGAACATCATGATGAACACGTCGATGAGTCTTGGCTTGTTCCCTATTCTGATTTATTAACATTATTATTAGCTTTGTTTATCGTGTTATACGCAATGAGCTCTGTCGATGCAAAAAAATTTGCAGCACTGGCAAATGTGTTTAATAAGGAATTTCAAAGTGGAACAGGCATATTTGAATATCCCAGCCCGGCACCATCTCCTGTAGAAGAAAAAGTGGACTTGGATAATGCAAATAAGAAACAAGAAAAAAGCAACTCATCGTCTATGACGGAAGAAGAATTAGAAAATTTACAAAAGCAGCAAGAACAGAACCAGTTAAAAACAATCCAAGAAAAAGTCAATTCCTATATAAAAGAAGAAAAGCTGACAAATAAGCTGGAAACTTCTTTAACAGATGAAGGGTTGCTTGTCTCTATAAGAGATAATGTTCTGTTTGCTTCAGGTAGTGCAAGTATAAGAGCAGATGACAAAAAAGTAGTTGCTGAAATTGCCAAATTACTAATCATGGATCCACCTAGAAGTATTATCATTAGTGGGCACACAGATAATGTTCCCATTCATAATTCTAATTTTGAATCGAACTGGGAATTAAGTGTAACAAGAGCGATTAATTTTATGAAATTACTGCTAAATAATGATAAATTAGATCCGAGTGCTTTTAGTGCAAAGGGATACGGAGAATTCAAACCAATTGCCAGCAATAAAACCGCAAAGGGAAAAGAAAAAAATCGCCGCGTAGAAATCTTAATTCAACCACGAACCGTTAAAAATTAAAAGATTGTTTTCAATAGTCACTCACCATAATGACTATTGGAAACAATCTTTTTTTGGGGAACATTCTATTTTGTTTTATTGCCAAAGTATATTCCGACTGCGGACTTATAGAGAGCGCCTTTTTTTAAAGAAGCTTTTTAAAAAGCAAAATGTCCTATTTATTAATGTTTTTTATAAGGGAATAGCATCGGACTTGTTATCACGTAAACAGAAGTCTATAATTAAAACAAAAGTCTATAGTCAAAATAAATGTTGGTAGGAAGTGGTAAACTTGAATGAAAAAGAGCTTGCAATTCTTCATTTAATACAAGATAATCCATTCTTAACGCAAAACGAAATAGCAGATAAAATGGGGTTGTCCAGATCAGCTGTCGCAGGATATATTTCCACATTAACAAGAGAAGGAAAACTCTTAGGAAGAGCATATGTACTGCCGAATAAAAAAGAAATTATTTGCATAGGCGGAGCGAATATTGATCGGAAAATACAAGTACAAAACGATATGAAGTTTGGCACTTCCAACCCAGCGAATAGCAGTCAATCATGTGGAGGAGTTGCAAGAAATGTTGCCGAAAACCTTGGTAGACTAGGCTGTGAAAGTTCGCTGTTAACTATTGTTGGATCAGATCATGAAGGAGAATGGCTTTTTGATCATACAAAAACGTTCGTAGATGTAAAACCATCCTTGTTTTCTGCTGATTATTCAACAGGAACCTATACGGCATTATTAGATACAGATGGAGAATTAGTAGTAGCTCTTGCAGATATGTCTATATATGACTCGGTAGGGATTGAAAACATTGAAAAAAAATGGGGGCATATTGCTTCAGCTGAACTTGTAATTTTAGACACTAATTTTCCAGCAGATGTGTTGAGTAAAATTATAACGAATTGCAGAAACGAAAATCTGCCACTTTGTATTAAACCTGTATCCTCCTCGAAGGTTGAAAAATTGCCTAAAGATTTACGTGGAGTAACTTGGTTAATAGCAAACAAGGAGGAAGCAGAAACACTATCTGATATAGAAATTAAGGAAGATGGGGATTTTTTTAAAGCTGCCGAAAACATTCTAGAAAAAGGAGTAGAAAAAGTAGTTATAACAAGGGGAGATGGCGGGCTTATTTTTTTTACTCAAATGGGCGAAGCAGGAGTGATTCTTCTGCCACCAGTAAGTATTGCAGACGTAACAGGAGCAGAAGATGCGCTTCTTGCAGGGATAATGTACTCCCATTTAAAAGGACTACAAACAGAAGATGCCTGTAAAATTGGTAGTGCCTGTTCCATCTTAACATTACAATCCTTTGAAACGGTCAATCAAGAAATGAATCAAAAAAAATTGCAAGAGGCTTTTAAAAAATATTTCCACTAAGTAGACACCCAAGCAAATAAAATTTGCACCATGGCGCATAAAAAGAAGCAGCCTGCATACACGAAGATCCGCGGGGAAGCAAAATGTATATAGGCTGCAGATTAATTGAAAGTGCAATCCTCTTTTCAGGGAAGATTATATCATTTGAAAGTTGAAAGAAGAGGGACTAATTAATTCTTAATTCCAGCCTCATACTTAATTATCATTTATCATTTTTTTAAATTTAATAAATTCTAAACAATAGGAAAATTCTTCGATTGTAATCCCTTCCTTAATAACCTCCTCCAATAGCTTCATCCACTCTTCATCTATTGTTTCTGAAGGTAAGGAATCCTCTGTATCAAACAATTCTTCCAAATTAGTATCAAGTGTTTTAGCAAGCTTTGAAAGTATTTTTAACGATGGATTTTTTTGGATACCACGTTCTATATAGCTTAAATAAGATTTTGAAACACCTGCCAGTTCGGAAAGTTCATTAATAGAATATCCTCTTTGGGTTCTTAATAACTTAATGCGAGCTCCTACCATTTAGAATAGTCTCCTTAGGTCTTATCTATAGATAGTTTCATTATAACGAACAAATCGTTCAATAAAAAATATAAAAAAGCTAGTTATTAGGAGGTAATTCGAGAAAAAGAACGAAAAACGTTCGTTAAAAAGAAAAAATGAGCGAATTCAGAATTTTTCAAAATGATATATTTGAACTATACTACCTATAAAGGTTCTGTAAAAAGAACGAAAAGTTATTTAAAAAGAACTATTCTTGTTTTTACTACTAGATTTTTGTTTAATCAGTATGCAATTAGTAAGTGAAAAAAGAGAAAGATAAGAAGGTGGAGAAAATATACCGGAAAAATTGTGATAAATGTCATAGGCCTTCCTATAGTAGTAGTGAGATAGGTTCCTGGTATTGTCCGTTATGTCATAATGATTTAACTGAATATCCATTTTTTGATGCGATAACTTTTGAACAAATTCATATTAATTTTTCCTTTAAAAAGGTTTTAAAAGGATATCAAAATATATATTTTGATAAAAAAATCCAAGCAAAGTTGATAAATAGATTGTTACTAGAAAATAAGACAGAGTAAAAACCAAGTCTAGAAAAAGGAAGGATAATAAATAGTTGGACTTATTTTGAAGGAAGGGAAGAATGAAGGGATGAATGACAAATTATTAACGGAAGAACTAGACACAGATTGGCTGAAATTAATTATGGAAGCGAAAAAAATAGGACTAGATAAACATGATGTGCTAAATTTTATTCGGAATAATTTAAATGATTGCTTCATTCAAAACGGCTGAAAAAGTACTAGTTTCATTCACCTAGTTATAGAGATAGAAAAAACAAAAGACACAAAAAAATGTGTCTTTGCAGCAGAATGTACCTTCATATATGGAGGTTTTATTTTTTTTGTTCAATTCTCCATTTATTAAATTCTAAAAACTCTCGAAATTCACGTTTTGAGACTCCAGAATCCATCGCTTCTTTTACTATTTTAAGCCATTCTGAATCTAAATCTTCTTTATTTTGTTGTTCATTAATTAAATGATCAACAGGAATATTAAAAACGGCAGCAATTTTTTCTAAAAACTGTATGGATGGATTGGATTGTAAATTTCTCTCTAATGAACTTAAATATGATTTGGCAACACCAGCCTGTTCGGCTAATTCTGATAAAGATATTCTTTTTTCTTTTCGTAATTGCTTTACACGGTCTCCGATCATACAGTCTCACTCACCTTATCACTATATGTAATATTATCATAACAAATATAAACAAGAAGTTCCATATAAAGAACAAGTTGTTCGATGGTTTTTCTTATCAGGTATATAACGTTTTTAAGATAGACAAATATCCTTTTAAAAAATATAGCTAGAGAAATAAAGTATTATAGTGCGTGCTCAAAAAGGAGGATAAAAAGGACTAAGAAGTTCGAGGCGGTTTCACCTTTAGCATCACCCTTTCACAGGATGTGATGACTTCCACGTTGCTCACAGGACGTGAGCGTTTTTAGTGGAAGATCTTCTAAGTTATACGTGAGAAGCGGAAAAGCAAACCAACGAAGAAATTCGACGTGTCATTTTTACCGGACTTTTTAAACAACCTCTTATAGTTTTTATTTAACATATTTATAAGGATTTAAACACAAGTATTTTTTCTTCTTTTTAGTTCGTATGTTTGATTCTTTTTATTTGGGGAAACTTACTCATGAGACTAATATAAGAATGGGAGATGCTAAACATGGGAAAAAAATCGCAACTGTTATTACAAATATGTTTGAAGATGTAGAATTTACAGATCCAGCAAAAGCATTTCAAGAAGCTGGTCATGAAGTAGTTACAATAGAATTAGAAGCAGGGAAAACGGTGGAAGGCAAACAAAAAGAAGCAAAAGTGAAAATTGATAAAGCCATAAATGAAGTATCGGCAGACGAGTTTGATGCATTGTTTATTCCTGGAGGTTTTTCGCCAGATCAACTACGAAGTGATGATCGTGTAGTAGCATTTACAAAAGCATTTATGGATGCAGAAAAGCCAGTATTTGCTATTTGTCATGGTCCACAGCTTCTCATTACTGCAAAAACCTTAGAAGGAAGAAGCGCTACTGGATATAAATCAATTAAAGTAGATATGGAATATGCAGGTGCTACTTATAAAGACCAAGAAGTGGTTGTTTGTAAAAACCAATTAGTAACGAGCAGAACACCAGAAGATATTCCTGCTTTTATTAAAGAATCACTACAACTTTTAAAATAATATAAGCATTATATAAAGAGGGGGCAATTTATTTTGTCCCTTCTTTTTTTGTTATATGGGAAAGCTAGAAATATTGTGTTTTTTTCCCCATTTTATTATATATATAATAAAGAACATAATGGAACTGTATAACAAGTGGAAGGGAAGGCAGATAATGATTGTTTTAAAATCAAAAAGAGAAATAGAACAAATGAAATTGGCGGGAGAGATTCTGGCTAGTTGTCATAAAGAGATCAGAAAGAAAATAATTCCAGGAATAACAACGATGGAAATTAATTTATTTGTAGAAAATTTTTTAAAAGAAAATGGAGCAACAGCAGAACAGAAAGGATACCGAAATTATCCTTTCGCTACTTGTTCGAGCATAAATGATGAGATTTGTCATGGTTTTCCTAGAGAAGAACCTCTTCGTGCAGGGGATATCGTTACGATCGATATGGTTGTAAATTATAATGGAGCTTTAGCAGATTCTGCATGGACATATGCCGTTGGTCCGATAGCAAATGACGCTGATCGTTTATTAGAAGCAACAAAAGAAGCTTTGTATATTGGCATAAAGGAATCGCAAATTGGTAGTCGAATTGGTGATATAGGTTATGCTATCCAGCAGTTCGCAGAAAAAAAAGGCTTTTCGGTTGTAAGAGAATTTGTTGGGCATGGCATAGGTGCCGTTATTCATGAAAAGCCAAATGTACCTCATTTTGGTTTACAAGGAAAAGGACCGCGGATAAAGGAAGGAATGGTATTTACAATTGAACCAATGATTAATTTAGGTGAGCCAGGGATAAAAATGGACGGAAACGGGTGGACAGCTCGTACAGTCGATGGAAAATATTCTGCGCAATATGAGCATACCATTGCAATTACAAAGGAAGGCCCGATTATTTTAACGGAGCAATAATTGTATCCTGGAGGGTGTAAGAGGGAATGACAAAGCTTTCCCTCTACTGCTTATTTACGAATAGATCCTAATTCTTCTGCAATTGCCTGCATTTCATTAGGGCTAAAGGAATCTTTTTTCATAACATGTTCATACAATTCTTTTAACTCTTCGTACATTTCCCCATCAAAATGAGAAGGTTTAATTGCCCCAAAGTTTAATACTTTTAGCTTTTCTTTGATTTGGTCAATCATATATTCTACATTTTCAGGTGATTTTGTATTTAAATTCATGTGTATATTTCTCCTTTCTTCTAAATGAAAGTTATCCTGCTTTTAACAGGCAGTAAGACCCTTGCCAGATGGAAGTTTTCCTACTATTTAGTACATCTTTTCATGGGTTTGCAAAAATGTCAATAATATTTGGACGAGATAAAATAGAATTTTGAAAATGTTCTTTATTAATGATAAAAAATAAAGAACCTTCCATGAAAGAGAGAATTGCTTCAAATTAGCAGAAATGCTAGTGTTTATCTATGTATGTTATGAAAAGAATGGAGGAAACTATTATGGGAATTAACGTTTTATTTATTTGTTTAGGAAATATATGTCGTTCACCGATGGCAGAAGCAATATTTCGTGATCTTGTTAAAAAAGAAGGATTACAAGATAAAATAAGTTGTGATTCAGCTGGTACAGGGGGGTGGCATACTGGAAATCCCCCTCATCAAGGAACGAGAGATATACTAAAGCTGAACAATATCAGTGATGCTGGCATCGTTGCAAGACAGCTTATATCAGAGGATTTAGAGCAATTTGATTATTTAATTGCAATGGACCCAAGCAATATGGAGAACATTAAAAAGTTAGGAATTGCTTCAAAAGCACGAACTCGATTGTTATTAGATTATACCGAACAAAAAAAGGGGAAAGAAGTACCAGATCCGTATTATACAGGTAATTTTGAAGAAGTATATGATTTAGTAAAAGAGGGCTGTCAAGCCTTATTAAAGGAAATCATCACAACAAACCATTATTAACATGAAAAGAAGCACATTCCATTTTGTTTTATGACCGAAGTTTAAAGCACAGAGCAGCCGGAATACACGAAGTCTTCTATGGGAATTCCTGGAAAGATGAGAAGATAGCAGGAGCTTTAACTCTGAGGAGGCTCAAGCGTAGCACCATGGGAAGCGAAGTGTATACCGGCTGCGGAATCATTGAAAGAGCCAAAGCTTTTTCCAGGGTAGCCATATTAATAAAAGAAAGGGTGAAAAGGATGACACAAATCAGTCTTTTTAGAGGAATGATGTTAGGCAGCTTAGCTGGAGCTTCATTAAGTTTATTTCAAAAGCAAACAAGAGACAACACTGTCCAAACAATGAGAAAATTAAAAGCAACTATGACAGATCTAGATAGTATAACAACAGCCATCACCAATAAATCAGAAAAAATAAGAACAACTGCAGAAAAGCTATCAAATGATATTTCATTTGTATTAGAAAAGGTAGAAGAATTAAAACAAGTCACTCCAGCAATTGCTGGCATTGTTAAAGATACAAAGCAAGCCTTTTCCAAGGGAAGTAATGAACAACAGGAAAACAAACAAACATCTAGCGTACACTATTTACCTTAAAGCCTTTACGATGTATTATTCCTCTTTTATTAGTGGGCTGCTCTTCTAAAGTGGAAAAATGATAAACAGGATGGAATTGGTCGTCTTATAGGTCGGAATCCTCCTGTTTTTCTTGTTTCCTATTTAAGGAATAAACTTTTCTAATAGTGCGTGTTCAAAAAGGAGGATAAAAAGGACCGAGAAGTTCGAGACGGTTTAGCTTGGAGCATCGGAGCGTATGGTGTTAATACGTGAGAAGCGGAGAAGCAAACCAACGAAGAAATTCGATGTGTCATTTTTACCGGACTTTTTGAACAACCTCTAATAAAAGGTTTTATTTTTTATGTTTTTAAGTCCCTTTTTAAGGGGAAGTACATAACAAACAGATATAACCCACAAGTGGATGAGGAAGGTGAAGAGAATGGGAGAGGTTATAACATTCACAAAAAAAATAGCACAAAGAATAAAACAAGATGATGTGTTTGATCTAGCTGCTCAATTAGCATATTATTTTTTATTATCCATTTTTCCACTTATCATTTTTATGATGACATTGCTTCCCTACTTACCGATAACGAAGGAAGATTTATTAGGAATAATCGGAACATTTGCTCCCGGCGACAGCATGAACATCATTGAATCAAATTTGGAACAAGTGTTAAGTAAAAATGGAACATTATTATCCTTTGGGATTATTGCAACCATTTGGTCTGCATCAAATGGCTTAAACGCCATTGTAAAGGCATTTAATAAGGCATATGATGTGGAAGAAACTCGCTCTTTTATTGTGGCGCGTGCTATGTCGATTGTTTTGACATTAGCGATGATTGCTGTTGTAGTAATTGCTTTATTATTGCCTGTATTTGGAGAACAAATAGGTTTATTTCTTTTTTCTCAATTTAGCTTGTCTGATGAATTTTTAACTGTTTGGGGTGCGGTTCGCTTCTTAGTTAGTCCTGCTATTTTATTTATTGTATTTTTAGCGTTATATTGGTTTGCTCCAAATAAGAAAATGAAATGTGTCAGTGCGGTTCCTGGGGCAATTTTTGCAACAGTAGGATGGGTGATTGTTTCATTCGGATTCTCCTATTATGTTGGGAATTTTGGCAATTATTCTGCAACATATGGGAGCATCGGTGCGATTATTATTACGATGATTTGGTTTTATTTAACCGGTGTTATTATTATGATTGGCGGAGAAATTAACGCTTACTATACAGATAAAAAGAAAACTTGCTAAAAAGGTTTATTCACTGTGATGGTAAAGTGATTGAATGAAATCCGTTATTTACCTTTATAAAAAGAGTCATACTGTACAAACTATTATTGGGGAAACAACACAATAGGGGGTATTACATTATGACTAAGCACACAAAAAAAGATGGCGATACAAAACAAAAGGGTAAAAGTAAACCGAAGCATAAAACTTCTGGTTCTGCAAATGGACAAAATGGCTATCATTAAATAACAAAAAAGAGGTAACTCAAAATTTGAGTTACCTCTTTTTTTAGGTTTCCTCTGAAAAGAGGCTTTGGCTCTCTCAATGAGTCCGCAGCCGGAATACACTTCGCTTTCCATGGGGCGGGCGGCGAGCCTCCTCGCAGCTCACTCCTGCGGGGTCTCGCCTGTCCCGCAAATCCCATAGGAGTCTTCGTATATTCCGGCTGCTCCCTGCTCAACATATCAAGAAACCTAATCAAACTGCCTCTTTTTAGTTGATGGTGCAAAATTTGTTGCATGGTTGTAGAAAATAGGAATGGACTCTCGATGTGTTCGCAGCCTGCATACACTTCGCTTTCTTGCGGGGTCCCGTCTTTCTCGCATTCCCGCGGGAGTCTTCGTGTATACATGCTCTCAATGAGTCCGCAGTCAGTTGAAATTTTTAGTTGCGTAAAAGGCGTAGACTGTTTAGGATGACTAAAATGGTGCTGCCTTCATGGCCGATTACTCCAAAGGGAAGATCAAGAACTTGCAATAAATTAGAGCTGATTAGTAGCATGATAACCGTTATTGAGAAAATGATATTTTGTTTTACAATGCGGTTCATTTTTCTGGAAAGCTTAATGGCTTCGGCGATTCGCGGCAGGTCATTTTTCATAAGCACAACATCTGCTGTTTCTAAGGCTACGTCTGTGCCTTCTCCCATTGCTATTCCAACAGTTGCTGTTGCAAGTGCAGGTGCATCATTAATGCCATCTCCAACCATTGCGACATTCTGATATTTATCTTTTAGCTCTCTTATATGTGTTACCTTATTTTCTGGCAGACATTCTGCAATATAGCTATGCACATGACTTTCTTTGGAAATGGCTTTTGCTGTTTTTTCGCTGTCCCCTGTAAGCATAACCGTATAAATATCCTGCTTCTTTAAAGTTTCAATCGCTTGTTTTGTTTCTTCACGCACGACGTCCTTTAAGCTAATCAATGCAATGATTTCTGAAGATTTTTGAACAAAAACAACCGTTTTTCCTTCTGTAGAAAAGCGATCATAAGCGCCGTTGTAAAAAGCATATGCTTCCTCTTGACCAACAAATTCAGCTTTTCCGATTTTCCATTCTTCCTCGTGCATTACAGCAGTTACTCCCCAGCCGGAGGTGTCTTGAATACTATTTGGCTGAAGCAGCTCTGTATCATAAGCAGCTTTTGTATACTGAACAATTGCTTTTGCCAATGGATGATTAGAATGACTTTCAATGCTAGCTGTGTTTAGCAATACATCTTTCTCTGCTAATCCCTCTTTAACAAGGACTTCTGTAACAACTGGTTTTCCTTTTGTGAGAGTACCTGTTTTATCAAAGGCTATCGCTGTAATATGAGCTAAATTCTCTAAATGAATGCCACCCTTAAAAAGAATTCCATTTCTGGCGCCATTTGAAATCGCAGATAATGTAGCGGGCATAATGCTGGCAACAAGTGCACATGGAGATGCCACAACTAATAAAATCATTGCTCGATAAAACGTTTCATTCCATGACCAGTCAAATAGAAAGTGAGGAAGAAACATCATCACAGCAACACAAGATAAAATGACTTTTACATAGGTACCTTCAAACTTTTCGATAAATGCTTGAGAAGGAGACTTTTCACTTTGAGCTGATTGAACAAGGGTAATAATTTTTTGAAAAAGAGTATCGTTTGTATTTTTGGTAATCTCTACTGTAATCGAACCATTAATATTAACTGTTCCTGCGAAAACTTCGTCATGAATCCCTTTTGTAACGGGCAAAGATTCACCAGTTATTGCTGCTTCATCAATGGAACTAGCACCGATGATTATTTTTCCATCTGCTGGAACTCTTTCCCCTGGTTTAATAAGTATTTGATCGGATATAGATAATGAAGCAACTGGAACAACTTCTTCTCTTCCACCTGCAAGAATTCTTACGGCTTCTTCTGGCTGTAAACTCATAAGAGAGGAAATTTCTTTATTGCTTTTGTTCATCGTATATGTTTCTAAAGCACCGCTTAATGCGAAGATAAAGATTAATATAGCTCCTTCTGTCCAATATCCAATCAAAGCAGAACCGATGGCTGCAAATACCATTAGCATTTCTACATTTAATTCTTTATTTTCAATCGTTTCTTCTATGCCTTCTTTTGCTTTTGCAAATCCGCCGATAATAAATGCAAGTATATAAGCAGTGATTGATAAGTTTTCTTGTTGAGCGTGGTTGAAAATCCAGCCTAATAAGATGAAGATTCCACTAATGATGGCAGCAATTAATTCAATATGGGGTGCTATTTTTTGAAATATACTGCTCTCCACTACTTCCTGTTCCTGTGCAAGGCTTCTTGTATCTGTTGTCATATTTATTCCTCCTAATTAGTAAATTAGTTTATTTCTTTTAGCAAAGATGATTATTCTTATTGAGAGAGAGAATCACATTCATTACCCTTAAAAAACACGAAAGCTGCCACCTAATAAGGTGACAGCATCATTTCTTCCGAAAAACTGTTAAGGCAATTGGTTTTTTGTTGAATAGGACTAAAAATTGCTAACAGAAATTATTTAATTACATTCATCCTAACATAATATATATGCAATTCCTATAAGTTTGTTCCAAAATTTTTGTTGGATTTAACTGATTTTTGTTTTCCAAAAAATAAGACAATGAAACATAATACTAACAGCATACTGCTGATGACTAGAAAATAACTGAGTTCTTTAAATTGTTGAATAAAGCTGCCACCTAAATAAGGACCAGAAAGACTGCCAATACTAAAGGCAATTCCACATAATAAATTACCAGTAGGAAGTAAATTAGATGGAACTAGATCTGTCATATAGCTTACCCCTAACGAAAAAGTAGTGCCGACTGCCATTCCAGCAAGAAATAAACAAATAGTTAAGATGGGAAACGATACTTCAAAGATACTTGCTGCTAAAAAGCAAACGAAGCCAATAAAAAGAATCGTAATAAGTGTTTTTCGTCGGCCATAAGTATCGCTTAGGATACCAAGTGGAAGCTGAAAAAGAATAGCACCGGTGGAAAATGCCGTTAACAAAATGGATATATTAACAACTTCAAGACCAATTCGAAGGCCATAAATAGGAAAACTTGAATTTAAGCTTGATTCTAAAAAACCATATGCTAAAGGGGGAAGAAAAGCAACCCATGCATACTTTATGGCAATGGAAAAACGCTTCATTGTTTCTTTAAATGAATTAACCGCAATGGTTTGTTCAGGATAATCATTTTTAATAAATAAGACAAATATCCACACACTTAAACACAAAAGAGAAGAAAGTATAAATGGCAAAGCTTCATTTATTTTTACTAGTGGTGTTAATAAAGGTCCAACAGCAAATCCAATTCCAAAAAATAATCCATACAAGGAAATATTTTTCCCGCGATTTTTTTCAGAGGATTGAGAGGTGATCCATGTTTGAGTTGCAAAATGCAAGGCATGATCTCCAATTCCTATCAATAAACGCAGAAAGAACCAGAACCAAAATGTTTTCCATAATGGGAATAGAGATAGGGATAGGATAACTGTCAGGCCACCTGCCACAATAGCGGGTTTATATCCATATCTACGTAATGGATACTCCATAAACGGGGAAATAAGTAATATTCCAATATATAATCCTATCGCATTTAATCCATTAAGGGTGGAGGAAACCCCGTCACTTTCAAAAATAACCGAAATTAATGGCAGCAGCATTCCTTGGCTAAAACCAGAAATACTAACCATACAAATTAATATCCAAAATCTTTTGTTAGTCATATCTATAAACTCCCCTGCAAAAATAACCGAAAAAATTTAGCATTACTAAATGATGTTAACTGGAAATGGAACGGTTTGCAATAAAAAAATATGGAGGAGAATGGGGGAGGAATGATAAATCAAACTAATCAAAATCTATTGATATTGATAATAATTTAGCTTCTTCCATCGATTCTAAAACTTCCTCCCCAAAAAAGCAGTTCTTATATCTGCCTAATGTACAGTTTTTTATAAAATCACCATTTTGACAGAAGGGCATATAACCTACTATAATTATTTAGGTGGTTATAATTTTGGCTAGAAAGTGGTGTGAATATGAATTATCTTAACGCTAAAAGCATTGGTGGAGATTTAAGTTTGGAATTCATTAATACTGCGAACAATAGATACGATGAATCTTATCAAGAACTATTAATAAATACATCTGATTTAATCGAGTGGGCTAAAAACCTTAATCTTGGTAATGAGCTGGATAACATAAATACTCAAATAAACATAGAAGATATACGATTACTTAGAGATTCTATGTTCAATATTATGTATTCAATTATTAATAAAAGATGCGTAAACAAAAAAGATATAGATGTATATAATAATTGGTTGATAGAAGCTCATAATAGTATAGAAATATATCAAAGTGATGAAGAGGAAATAAAAGTAAACCACCTTGATGACGGTGGTATCTGTTCCATTCTCAATCCAATTGTTCGCTCATTTTATAAACTTCTAATATCAAGTAAGACTCTTAACAGAGTTAAGCAATGTGGAAGTGCAAAATGTGATTGGTTATTTATAGATAAGACGAGAAATAGAAGTAAACAATGGTGTTCAATGGAGCTCTGTGGAAATAGAGAGAAGGCTAGGAAATATTATCAAGGAAAAACTAATAAAAGACTAAAGGAGCTTTAAAATGATTGAAAATAAATTATCTAAAACATTCAAATCAAGCTATGGACAAGTAAGATATGGAGTTTTTGGAGCTGGTCCTCCTCTAGTCCTAGTACATGGAACTCCTTGGTCTTCATTTAATTGGCGGCATATAGTCCCGGGGCTCAGTCAATGGTTCACTGTTTATTATTATGATTTACTTGGATACGGGGCCTCAGAAAAAACTGAAGTTGATGTATCGCTAGGTGTACAAAATTTATTACTTAATGAAATCTTAGATCATTGGGGTTTAGAAAACCCTATCATCGTTGGACATGATTTTGGTGGTACGACGGTACTACGAACACACCTATTGAATAATCGTTCTTTCCAAAAAATAATACTGATAGATCCAGTTGCTATTGCTCAAGCGTTAGCCCTTCTGCTAGGAACAGCATAAATCGACTGTATGGCTTATTATTTTGGATTGTTGCCAATGTACCAATTTTGTGGTGTTTAAAAAGCTGTACAATTTTTTCTTTTAATAATTCATTCAAGACAGACACACTCCTTTTAACTTACCTTCTTTTATAATTTGCACGTCTATTCTTTTTTTATCCTCCTTTTTCAATGTTCAAACTATGGTAAAATAGTTGGAGAGAAATGGAAGGTTTGTGTATTTGTATCATTGTGTTTATCTTTTGTAAGAAAAGGGAAACTTAGAATTTGAATATGAAAGGAAGAGGATCTATATGGTAAATAAAATTTTTATGATTGCTGCTATTATAGGAGTGCCTTTATCCATTATCGGTTCGATTTTACACTTGCCGAGTATTTTAATGTTTGTTGTGTATTGTTTAACCATTATTGCCCTCTCCAGTTTTATGGGCAGAGCAACGGAAAGCTTGGCAATTGTCGCCGGACCTAGAATTGGCGGCCTATTAAATGCAACATTTGGTAATGCAGTGGAATTAATAATTGCTATTTTTGCATTGAGAGAAGGGTTAACGGAAGTGGTATTAGCATCACTTACTGGGTCGGTGCTAGGAAACTTATTATTAGTTGCTGGATTGTCCTTTTTTATAGGAGGAATCAAATATAAAAGACAGCATTATAATGTGTTTGACGCACGTCATAATTCTGGATTATTAATGTTTGCAGTAATTGTCGCATTTGTTATCCCAGAAGTATTCTCTATGACAATGACGGGAAGCGAAACACAAACATTAAGTGTTGGGATATCCGTCATACTCATCGTATTATATTTAGCCGCATTATTTTTTAAATTGGTAACACATAGAGGTGTATATCAATCAGAAACAGAAGGGATTAACAATGATGCTCATGATGAGATACCAGAATGGTCTGTAAAAAAGAGTATTGCTGTTTTAGCGATAGCTACAATAGCAGTGGCATATGTTTCTGAAAACTTAGTACATACATTTGAAGTAGTGGCTGAATCTTTTGGATGGACGGAGTTGTTTATCGGGATTATTATAGTTGCTATTGTTGGTAATGCAGCAGAGCATGCATCCGCCGTATTGATGGCATTTAAGAACAAAATGGATATTGCAGTTGAAATTGCAATAGGCTCCACTCTACAAGTAGCTATGTTTGTTGCACCACTATTAGTATTAATATCTTTATTCTTCCCAACATCATTAAGTTTGGTCTTTTCGTTGCCAGAGCTCGTATCGATGGCAGCCTCTGTATTATTAATGGTCATTATATCAAATGATGGGGAAACAAACTGGTTTGAAGGTGCAACCTTACTTGCCGCGTATTTTATAATGGGAATTGGATTTTACTTATTATAAAGGAAGTTTCCAATAAATGATTTTTTTGGAGCTCGAAGTTTGAATACCGAAGTAAGACTCCCTAATGAAAGGGTCACTTTATACAAAGAGCCACGAGGAAAGTAAAACGCCTCGTGGTTTTTTGTTATTTACAGAAGTTTTGTCTGCTGAAGGGGAAGTGCCAAATCAGTAGTTTCTAGAAAAAAAGGAGAGCTGCTAAAAAGGTAGCGATAAAAAAATGAAGCAAAACAAAAGCCAATCTGCTTTCTTTACAGCAGATTGGCTCTTTTGTTTGAATCATCCTTCCTTTATTAGAATGTTTTTAAAGAATAAGTACGAATATGAAATAAATATGTTCTGTTTAGGGAAGTAAATCAAGTCGCTTCCATTCGATCACCAACCTTTTTCTAATTTAATTTGCGATAAAATAAATCTGGATTGATGAATATACAAGAGTGTTTTTATACCTCCTTTTATAAGTTAAAAAAAGCGATTTGACTATTCTGCCCTCCTTTTATTTGATAACCTAAGTATACTTTATTTTTTAATAGTTGTAAATATTCAGATTTATATTTTTTTAAAAATTGTACAAGTTTTTTAAAAACATGCATATGTATTAAGGACATGTATGTTGAATTCAATAAAATAATGAATAAACCAAGCAATGTTAATGAATATTGTCATTTGCAAAGAGCAACCTGCCAGTCATATTTTTAGAAAAGGCAACCAGGCAGAAAATTTTGCATCATGGCCCATGAAAAGAAGCAGATTTCTTAAATGTATAAGCAGGGAGCAGACGGAATACACGAAGATTCCTATGGGATTTGCGGGACCGCAGGAGCAAATCTCCAAGGAGGCTCAAACGTAGCCCCACGGAAAGCGAAGTGTATTCTGCCTGAGGACCCTTTTGAGAGCACCAATTTTCAAGGGAGCTTAATCAAAAGAAGAGAAGGGGAGACAAAATGTCCTTATTTTATCGCGGTCTTTTTTATCTATCTGGCCTGTTCATATTATCTTTTGGTGCGACTCTTACAATAAAAGCGAATCTTGGAGCAGGTCCTTGGGACGCATTAAATGTAGGACTATCTCATTTAATCGGCCTATCGATTGGCAGCTGGATAGTTATTATTGGGATTGTTTTAATTATTATAAATGCTTGTTTATTAAAAACAAGGCCAGAGCTTCTATCCTTATTTACCGTATTTATATTAGGGTTTTTTGTAGATTTTTGGATGTCTCATTTAATAAATAGCTTTCATTATTTTGAGTTGAAAAATCAATTAATATTACTGATTACCGGCTTAGTTATTGTCGGTTTAGGAATCGCTACGTATTTACAAGCTAGTTTTCCATTAAATCCAATTGATCATTTTATGGTGAGTATGCAGCAGAAATTCGGGCTGAATATTATGGCGGCGAAATTAATTGGAGAAGTATTAGCAATGCTGTTTGCTTTGCTTGTAAATGGACCGATTGGTGTCGGAACTGTAATTATTGCCTTTGGAATCGGACCTGCAATACAATTTTTTCACCCTTATTGCAATGGAATAATGAATAAATTGTCTATTAAATAAGGCAGGAAAAAATTAAGTTATAAAATAATGGATAAGAATGGGGAACTCCGAAAAAAATAACTATAAGAGGTTGTTCAAAAAGTCCGGTAAAAATGACACGTCAAATTTCTTCGTTGGCCTCACTTTTCCGCTTCTCACGTATCCATACCATACGCTACGATGCTCAAAGTAAAGGCCGCCTCGAACTTCTTGGTCCTTTTTATCCTCCTTTTTGAACACGCACTATAAATAGTAGTTATTGCAATGGAAGGGAGTTCTAACTTTGAGTAAAAAAATTTCGTTTGTACTATTCACGTTTATAATGATGCTTTCAATTATAACACCTGCTTATGCCAAAAATAATAAAAAACAAGTGGAATTGCCTAAATCAAATTTAATAGCAATTCCTAATTCTGTTATGAATATAACAAAAGAAAATACGTATCCCAATCCAGCACAGGATATGCCGAAGCTGCAGCCAAGTGAACTAACACAGCAGCTAATTGACTCATCGAAAATTAAGATAGAAAATCCTGACCTAATTCGCATGTTAAATGAATCGACGGTTAACAGTTCGCCATTTGCACTAGGATACAAAGCGATTGTTTATTTAGGACAGTGGCCATTAAATTATGAGTCGACAGAAACGGCGCCTAATTGGGAATACCAAAAAATCAATACAAATTTCTTTGATAATAGAGGCGGAAAAGCACCATATCAAATTCATTATGTGCAAGAAGCTCAAAAGCTTGTTAGAGGTGGTTTGACAGCAAAAATTCCAAGTGCGGAAGATGTGAAAAAAATGATGCTGGTAAAAGCAACGCAAAAGTCTGGATTGTCTCTTGCGTTTGAAACGGTCATTGGAACAGGAACAAAAAAAGACCAAGTATATAATATTCCTGCAAAAAACCTCGGCTATTTATATGGGTATGCTCCAGCAGTTAATGAAAAAGGAAAAGTAACCTATGGGGAAGTCTATTTAATGTTGAAAGGCAGAAAAAAAATGATTATTGTGAAGAACGTGACATCACAAGGAATCGGGGCTTGGATTCCTGTGCAAGATCATGTTTCCTTTGGGTTCCTAGCAAGTGATAAACCTAGATAACTTGCGTACTTCGTAATTTTAAAAAATAAGCAGCACGGAAGCTTGAGCTATCCATGCTGTTTATTTTTTTATCTGCAGAATTTCCATTTATTTTACAGGTGATAGATTATTTTGCAATAAGTGATTTTCTTTTAAGAAAATCAACGTCTTGATAATAGCTGTTTTTCACTAACACATTCGGTCCTAAACAGCGCACGCTCGGACAATGGCAATTAAGAGAATGAGCTAAATCAGTTGCCATCCACTTTTGAAAGATATCTTCTAATTGATCATGCTGGATATTTCCTAATGCTGGTGTATCACCAAAGTCAGTTACAATAACGTCACCTGTGAAAATATTAATATTCAAACGGGAGCGTCCATCGGGATCATTACGAACGGTTACGTTTTTACTAGCATATAGTCGTTTTAAAAGCTGTAAATCCTCTTCTTTGCTATTGCATGGATAAAAGGGAAGGGTGCCGAATAACATCCAAACATTTTCATCCCGTATATCTAAGAGATGATGAATGCTATTCCGAATCTCATCAAGTGATAACGTTTCTAATGTTGATGCAAAATCAGAGGGATACATAGGATGCACTTCATGCCGCTGACATTTCATTTCATCTACAATTTGGCGATGAATATGTTCTAAATAGGGCAGGGTGCGTTTATTTAACATTGTTTCTGCTGAAACTACGACACCTGCTTCGACTAATGCTCTGCTGTTTGTAATTATATTTTGAAACAGCTTTCCTCTTTGGGCATAGGTCGGTTTTTTTGCCATCATGGCAAAGCCTCTCTCTGCAAACTCTTCTTCTGTTCCCCAGTTATGTGAAATATGCAGTACGTCTAAATAAGGAATAATCGGTTCATATCGATCCAAGCTTAATGTTAAGTTAGAGTTTATTTGTGTTTTTACACCTCGGGCTTGTGCATACTTAAATAAAGGAACGACATAATTTTCGACAGATTTTCTGCTCATCATCGGCTCACCGCCAGTGATGCTGATGGAACGAAGATGAGGAATTTCCTCTAGTCGTTTTATTAGCAATTCTATTGGAAGTGCTTGAGGATCTTTTGGTTGAAGCGTATAACCGACAGCACAATGTTCACAGCGCATATTGCATAATGTAGTGGTTGTAAATTCGATATTGGAAAGGGTTAGTTTTCCGTGCTGTTCGATATCCATATACGCTTCCCATGGATCAATATCTGGGTTAATGGATGTTTTTTGAGAAATCATCTTTTTACTCCTTTTTCATTCAAATCTTTAGTATTATTGAGCGAAATGATTAGGTTGTCAAACGTTTTTTATTTAGGCTACCCTGAAAATAAGTACGATTAATTTAGTCTGCAGCAAGGAATAGACTTCGCTTTCCTGTGGGCTCATCTACAAGCCTCCTTTTTGCGGGGTCTAGACTTTCTTGCTTTCCCTCGAGTGTATTCGTTTATGCCGGCTGCTTTTTGTTTAAGAATTTATTATTTTAATTCAATGCAATAAACGTTTAGAATACAGTTTTGTTTAAAAAAAAATGCAGCAGGGAATGGTTAAAATAAAATGACAAAAGGGAGAGGAATTGTATGTCTGTTGAAGCGAAACGAAACAGTAAATTAATAGCTGGTATGGTAATTGGCGGCCTCGTTGGTACAACATTTTCCCTCATGGATAGGTCAACAAGAAATAATGTCAAGTTAAAATTAGAGTCAATCAAAACTTGTTCTAATCAGATGGTGCAAGAATTAAAAGAAAACCCTTCAGAAGTGAAGGATAAATTTAGTGAAAAATTTTACGATGCAGCTGCTATTTTTAGAGATGCATGGCGTGATGGTCAAGCATTATATGAACAAATTCAACATACAGTTCGTGTAAGAGCGAATGACGTAAAGGATATCGCCAAAGATACAGTCGATACGTATCATCAATCAAAACAAGAATTGCAGTCAATTACAGAAAAATTAAAAGAAGCCGGCAACACGGTAAAGGTTCAATCAAGTAATGTAGCAGAAAATGCAAACCTCCCGGCAGTTCAAGGAAACCGAATGATAAATAATCATCCGAGTTTATAAAGCATATGTTTTTAGCTATTGCTTCTATTAACAGTTTATCATAAAGTGTAATTTCCGTCAGGGTGCCTCGTGTCTTATTGTTTGTTTTACCTGAAAATAAAGCCTTATCCACTCGAAGAAAAAGATCGCCGAATGTAGAGAAAATGGTGATCTTTTTTTCAACTATTAATGCAAGTTCAAAAAAGTGGGGTTAGATAACGTGTTCTAATTCTGTTTAACGCCTTTAATAAGTTTATGAATAAAAATTGTCATATAAATGATGGGCAGATTATTCAATAGGAGTAAAAAGCAGTATAACGTGTAAACTGATAAAAGATAATAAAAGTTAGGCATTGCTGAATGGTAAAAAGTTCGGTAGGATGATTACATTAGTGAAAGGAGAGATTTTATTTGGGTAGTTCCATTACTGGCAAAAACGAACAAGTAGATTTTTTAAAAACAAGGTTAAATATGTTTTTAGATGTGCTTGATGCAATTGATCCAGAAGAAGCAGAATTAGAAGATATTGATCGTTTAATTGAAATGATTGATGATCTCGAATCAAAATGCAATGAATTTAAGCATAGAGATGTAAAATAGCTCTACACTACAGGCCTCCATAACTCATTTTATTTTTGGGGCCTTCCCCTAGTATGATTTTATTCTTCTTGCCAGTGAAGTTGAATTCTCCTACATAAGTCTAGTCTTTCAAGCATTTCCACAGCAGTTAGATACAGGCTGTTAAGTATTCTTTCCCTACTTTTGTAAGAAACAATAAACTTTGAGAAAAATGCTTTTTCTAAAAAACAATAAATGAAAACGGTTGCGAAACACTTCTCACACTTTGACAGGAAGAGTATAATTTTCTATAGATGGAATTCCTATTACGAAATTAGGTTGGGGATAGGTTATTCGTAAAAAGGATAAGGGGGAGCAGCAATAATATGAATAGAAAAAAACTCACAGAAAGCATGTACCAATTAATTGTAGAAACTTCTACCAATCTGCCGAAAGATGTACGAAGGGCAATAAAAAAGGCAAAAGCAGCAGAAAGTGCGGGTACTCGTTCTGCCATGAGCTTAGCGACAATCACCCAAAATATCAGCATGGCAGATGAAGAAGTTTCACCAATATGTCAGGATACTGGTTTGCCGACTTTTAAAATAAAAACACCCATTCAAACGAATCAATTAGAGATAAAAGCAGCTATCTTTGAAGCATTGGAGTTTGCCACTAAAAAAGGCAAATTAAGACCGAATTCAGTGGATTCCTTAACAGGAGAAAACAGTGGAAATAATTTAGGCGCAGGTACACCAGTTATTAAATTTGAGCAATGGGAAAAGGATTATATGGAAGTTGCCTTAATTTTAAAAGGTGGGGGCTGTGAAAATAAAAATATTCAATATAGTCTCCCTGCTGAACTAGAAGGATTAGGGAGAGCGGGACGAGATTTAGATGGAATCAGAAAATGTATCATGCATTCGGTTTATCAGGCACAAGGTCAAGGCTGCAGTGCTGGTTTTATTGGCGTAGGAATTGGCGGCGATCGTTCTGCTGGTTATGATTTGGCAAAAGAGCAGCTTTTTCGTTCTGTTGAAGATACGAACCCTATTCCTGAGCTTGCTGCACTTGAGACGTATATTATGGAAAACGCTAATAAGCTTGGGATTGGAACGATGGGATTTGGAGGCGAAACAACACTTTTAGGCTGCAAAGTGGGAGTGATGAACAGAATCCCAGCAAGCTTTTTCGTTTCTGTTGCGTATAATTGTTGGGCTTTTCGTCGCCTGGCTGTAAAAATAAATGCAGATACAGGAGCGATTTCAGAATGGAAATATCAAGACGGAGAGAAAATAGATTTTAACAAAGAAGAAAAGGCCCCATCAGCAGATCAAGAAGAAGTGATTACCTTACAGGCGCCAGTAAGTGAAGAAGCTATTCGCCAATTGAAGGTCGGCGATGTTGTGCAAATAAATGGCATGATGTATACAGGCAGGGATGCCATCCATAAACATTTAAGTACAAACGATGCTCCTATTGATTTAAATGGTCAAATTATTTATCATTGCGGACCAGTCATGCTAAAAGATGATGAGGGAAAATGGCATGTAAAGGCAGCGGGACCAACTACTAGCATTAGAGAAGAACCGTATCAAGGTGATATTATGAAAAAATTCGGCATTCGAGCTGTTATTGGAAAAGGCGGAATGGGTGCTAAAACATTAAAGGCCTTAGAAGAACATGGTGGTGTGTATTTAAATGCTATTGGCGGTGCGGCTCAATATTACGCAGACTGTATGAAATCGGTTGAAGGAGTGGATTTAATGCAATTCGGCATCCCAGAAGCAATGTGGCATTTGCGCGTCGAAGGCTTTAAAGCAGTAGTCACAATGGATGCACATGGCAATTCCCTTCACAAAGATGTGGAGAAGTCTTCATTAGAAAAATTAGCTCAATTTAAGGACGTTGTTTTTCAGTAACTGAGTCGTAATTTAGCGTATTTTGTCAAAAAATCGATAAATCCGATAAAAAAGAAGATAAATAAAAAATAAAATCAATAAAAAAGAAGATAAAAGAAATTTTTATGTAGAATTAACCAAGCATTTTTTCCTCTTATAACACAAACAATAAAAAGAAGATTATGGTTTGTTAAGGAGGAAAAGCAAGTGAAGCTTATAGTTAAATATGCTGTTATGCTCTGTCTTATCTTATCTGTTGGAATCCAACATGCATTTGCCAATGTTTCCAACAGTCCGATCAACTGGGGTTTTAAAAAGGCAGCAAATGAGCAGCCGGCAGAAGCAGGTAAACAGCTAGACGAACTGCTAAAAAAATATGGGGCTTATTATAAAGATACTGCAGATAAAAAAGTTCTTTATCTAACATTTGATAATGGCTACGAAAATGGCTACACTGGAAAAATATTAGATGTATTAAAAAAAGAGAAAGTGCCAGCTACTTTTTTTATCACTGGTCATTATATAAAAAGCGCACCTGATTTAGTAAAAAGAATGGCGAATGAAGGCCATATTATCGGTAATCATTCCTACCATCATCCGGATTTCACCCAAGTTTCGGATGAAAAACTGAAAACAGAATTAGAGACAGTGGTAACAGAAACAGAAGCACTAACTGGAAAAAAAGGCATGACCTATCTACGTCCGCCAAGGGGAGTGTTTAGTGAGCGCACCCTTAAATTAGGAAAAGAACTTGGCTATACACAAGTATTCTGGTCATTGGCTTTTGTTGATTGGAAAACCGATCAGCAAAAAGGCTGGAAATACAGCTATGATAATATTATGGCCCAAGCACATCCAGGCTGTATTATGCTGCTTCATACCGTTTCAAAAGATAATGCTGACGCACTCGAACAAGCAATTAAAGAGTTAAAGAAAAGAGGCTATACCTTCAAGAGCTTGGATGATTTGACGCAGAAAAATAAGGTTGAATGAAGCAGACCCGATTTGGGTCTGCTTTTTTGATAGGGAAAATAGCTGTGTCGGAAAATTTGAAATAAAATCAGCAAAAACTGAAACAAAAAAGGATAAAACTGAAACAATAACCAGCTAAAATGAAACAAAACAAGTGAAAACTGAAACAATACTTATTCTTAGGAATCGAAGCCGTAGTATTTCCAGCGATATCCATGCTATAATACGAAAAAAAAGAGAACGGATGATTCCTTTTGCGGAAAATGAAAGTTGCAGGACCATATAATTTTGATTTTGTTTTAAGTCGTTTAGCATTAGATCCCCTTCATGAGGTGAATATTGCTGATAGAAGTGTGAAGGTTCCACTTTTAATAGAAAAAATTCCGTATGTTGTTACTATTAAAGCAACTGGAACAACAGAGCAATCTGCTTTTGAGGTAGATGGGATTAACGGAAAAAAGGAAGCAATGCTTTTACAAGAAATAACGCGGATTTTCCAGTGGGATAAATCACTTCTTTCCATTCATGATCATTTTCAAAGTACCGATTTAAAAGAACTGTTTGAAACCCACTACGGCACACCTATTGTATTAGATTTCAGTCCATATAACTGTTTAGTAAAATGCATTATCCATCAACAACTAAATCTCAAATTTGCCTATACGCTTACGCAAAGATTTGTGACTACATATGGCTTTGAAAAAGAAGGAGTTTGGTTTTATCCACAGCCAGAAACCGTCGCAGAATTGACAGTGGAAGAGTTGAGAGAGCTGCAATTCAGCACACGAAAAGCAGAATATGTGATTAATTTATCGAAACAAATAGCTGACGGAAATTTGCATTTAGAACATTTAGAACAAAAAACAGATGAAGAAATAATGGCAGAGCTACTTCCGCTAAGAGGAATCGGACCATGGACGGTACAAAATTTTTTATTATTCGGATTAGGAAGAGATAATTTATTTCCGATTGCTGATATAGGTATTCAAAATGCCTTGAAAAATCTGCTTCAGTTAGAAAAAAAGCCAACAAAAGAACAAATGGAGGAGTTAATTATTCATTGGCATCCTTATTTAAGCTATGCTTCTCTTTATTTATGGCGAAGCATTGAATGATTTGGTAAATAGAATAGCTGGATATTCGAAATAAGAAGCCTTATTATTAAAGGATGATTTCTAGTTATAAGAGGTTGTTCAAAAGTCCGGTAAAAATGACACATCGAATTTCTTCGTTGGTTTGCTTCTCCGCTTCTCACGTATTAACACCATACGCTGTGATGCTCGAAGCTAAACCGCCTCGAACTTCTCGGTCCTTTTTATCCTCCTTTTTGAACACGCACTATAAAAGAACGGAGCATTAAAATGAAAGAAAACAAGCAAACTAATACGGTTAAATTGACCCAAGGACAAACATTCCCTTTAACAATAAAACGTCTAGGCATTAATGGAGAAGGCGTTGGCTATTTCAAACGGCAGGTTGTGTTTGTGTCTGGTGCACTTCCTGGTGAAGAAGTGGTAGTGGAAGCAACAAAAGTTCAGCCTAAGTTTTCAGAAGGAAAAATAAAAAAAATTCGCAAAGCCTCTCCATTCCGAGTAAAAGCGCCTTGTCCGATCTATGATCAATGCGGAGGGTGTCAGCTTCAGCATTTGGCATACGATCAGCAGCTAAAGGAAAAACGCGATATTGTGATGCAATCAATGGAGCGCCATACCAAGTTAAAAGTGGACAAATTGGTTATTCGTCCGACTCTTGGCATGAAGGACCCATGGAATTATCGCAATAAAAGCCAATTTCAAATGGGACAGCAGAAAAACGGTGAAATTATTGCAGGTTTATATGGACTTGATTCCCATCGGTTAGTTCCTATTCAAAATTGCATGGTGCAGCATCCATTAACAAATAAAGTATCAGAAGAAGTAAGACAAATACTAGAAGAACAGCAAGTTCCAATCTATAATGAGCGTACACAAAAAGGCATTGTCCGGACAATCGTAACCCGTGCAGGCTTTCAATCAGGCGAAGTGCAAGTGGTATTAATTACAACGCAAAAAGAAGTGCCGCGTAAAAAGAAAATCATGGCAGAAATTCAAGAAAGACTACCAGAAGTAAAATCACTTGTGCAAAATATTAACGGTAACAAAACGTCTCTTATATTCGGAGAAAAAACCTTGCATTTAAGAGGAGAAGAAGTAATTCAAGAAACATTGGGAGACATCCATTTCGAATTATCTGCACGAGCATTTTTTCAATTAAATCCTATTCAAACGGTAACATTGTACGATGAAGTAAAAAAAGCTGCCGCACTAACAGGCAAAGAAAAAATTGCCGATGCATACTGCGGTGTAGGAACAATCGGATTATGGCTGGCAGATGGTGCAAGCGAAGTCCGAGGGATGGATACCATTGATGCAGCAATTCAAGACGCACAAAAAAATGCAACCCGCCATGGAATCAAAAATGCCACCTACGTAACAGGAACAGCCGAACATTGGCTCCCAAAATGGGTAGAAGAAGGCTGGCAACCAGACGTAGTAGTAGTCGATCCACCACGAACAGGCTGCGACCAAAAACTACTAAACGCCATTAAAAAAGTAAAACCAAAGAAATTTGTATACGTATCCTGCAATCCGTCTACATTGGCAAAGGATATTGATTATTTGTCGAAGGAATATAAGGTAGAGTATATTCAGCCAGTGGATATGTTTCCGCATACGGCTCATGTTGAGTGTGTGGCTTTACTAACGTTGATATAACAAGGTTTTTAAGTAAGGTATGTTCACATTGACCACATGCCTTGCTTAAAACTTATTTTGAAATGAATTTTTCGATGAAATCCATAGTTTTTCTTTTATCGATTCTGTGATGTGGGCATAAACACCTCTTGTGGTTGTACGGGTGACTGAAAATAACAAGTTTATGACTAAATAAAAGAGAATTTACGGAGGAGATAATGACCAAACGATTAGATTTGCGTATTGACTTTGCCTTTAAATCACTTTTTGGAACCCATGGAAATGAATCGATTTTAGCTACTTTTTTAATTGCCGCTCTACGTTTATCTGCGGAAAAGAAAATTACAATCGTTCACCTGTTAGATCCACATTTTAATAAAGAAAACCTCGAAGATTAACAATCCATTCTAGACGTTCACGCACAATTAGAAGACGGAACGCGCATAAATATTGAAATTCAACTAAATAATAAGCATGATATGGAAAAGAGAACCCTTTATTATTGGTCCAAAATGTATAGTCGCCAAATGAAAGAAGGAATGGACAATAACGAGCTATGTCAAACGATTACGATTAACATTATAAATTTTCGTTATTTATCTCACATCCACCATTACCATTCCATTTTTCAGTTATATGAACAAGAAGAAAAAGTATTGTTAACCGACATGCTAGAAATTCATTTCATGGAACTTCCTAAACTTCTTATTAAATGGCGCAGAAAAGAAGTCGACTCAAGAGAAGATCAATTAGTAAGATGGTTATTATTACTGGAAGCCTCTGAAGACGAAGAAATCACGCAAGTATTGGAGGAGATTGCCAATGCAAGAAGATCAAGTATTAAAAAAAGCAATGGACGAATGGGAACGTGTCAGTCAAGATCCTGAAGTGTTGCTTGCATACGAGGCAAGAAGAAAAGCATTATTGGATGAAAAATCTGCGCTAAAACGAGCAGAAAGCTTGGGATTACAGAAAGGATTACAAGAAGGATTACTAAAGGGCGAACAAAAAGGACTAGAAAAAGGAAGACAAGAAGCTATCAGAGATTTGGCACTTAGTATGATTCAAAAAGGGATAGACAGTAAAACCATAAGTGATATTACTGGTCTCAAAAAAGAAGAGATTAATAGCCTTCACAGCAATAATTAATTGCTAATTATCTCTTTGTGTCATATCCATTCTTAAAGTTTACAAAAACCACCTGAAATTAATATAAGTAGTATATAAGAGAGCCTCTTCCAATCAAACTTGAGGAGGCTTTTTATTGCGAGGAGAAGGTTATAGACCTTTCAATTAATCTAGCAATCTTCGACAAATTTCGGGGCGTCACTGTGGTTAAAATAACTCGTTCATTTGCTGTAGCGGTTGTAGCAGCATAGGTATTTGATTTTCTAATGTATTAACAAATTGAATGATTTTTTTGTATTTTTGTCAAAAATCGTGTCCCCAGTCTGAAATGCAATGTGCCTCATCTACAACTATTAATGCTATTCCAGGACCTCTTTCAAGTAGTGGCAATGTTTCCTCTTTAAAAGGTTTACTATGAAATCTTTCAGAAGCAACAATTAAAAAATCACAATTATCGTGGGAAATAGCTTTATTTACTATTTCCCATTCTTGAATATTATCACTGTTAAGTGTAAAAGCTTTAAATCCTATTTGATATGTAGCATCAAGCTGATTTCTAATTAATGCAAGTTAGAGTAAGTATGTAGATGCTTCGATTGCTATAACATATCAATAATTTCAGGTTCATCATTACTATTAATGTTTTGTTCTTGAATAAACAGCTTGTATGCAACGTTCCCTATAGTATTTGTAGCAACTGCATCTACGGTACCACCAATAATTCCTCCTGCTAAAGGAACCATCTTGCCTAAATTTATAACTCCTTTTTCTCCAAACTTTGTTAGTAAACGAAATCCTACAGCTTGGTTGATTCTTTTTATTACTTCGAAAGGAATTTTTTTAATACCGGTTAATGCGAGTTTGTTCCCTATCTGGATCCCTGCGTTTTTAAGAATATCTTTTGCTCCACTTCCAGCTAAACAAGCATAAACAAAAGATTTAATCTGGTCATCTTTTACATCATAACCACCCATATGTGCAATAGCCGCAACCATTCTCATTTGAACTAAAATAACGCTTGTTATATTGGTGGGTACAGCAACAGGTAATGTAATAAGTCCCCCCAAACCTGTTAAAAATCCACTAGTAGCACTTTTGGTGTTTTGCCATAGTATTAAACTTTTAACTTTTTCATCTAAGGTTCCACTCTTTTTCAAGTAACTATCAGCTAATTCTATGGCAGTGTCCATTCCAGGTACACCACCATTAATTGCTTTATCATAAGACCAATCTAATGCCTTTATTATTGCGTCGTGTGTTAAAGATTTAGTTTTTGACAATTTAACTCACCTTTCTCCTAGGGGAATATGGTAATATTATACTATAAATAACAGTGTGGAAATTACTATTTTTTCTCTTAAATAATATTATATAGAGGTGTGAGTATATGCCTATAGAAGTTGGGATATGGAAAGTAAATGGCGGTATAAAAAATTCTTATTGTAGTAGGAAAAAGGTGAGCAAAGTTTTGCTTGCCTTTTTTGTTGACTTCGTTCACTAAGAATCTATTCCCTCTTTTTATGTCCAATAAAAATTCATATCTCATGATGAATTGGTAAATAATATTTAAAAAAGTAACAATATAGAAAAGGGTGACAATATGGAAAAGGAAAAATTAAAACTCACATCTTCCGAAATAGGAACTTTGTGGGGAGAATATATTAATGGCACAGCAGTTGATGTAGTAAATAGGTATATGTTTTCTATTATTGAGGATGAGTCAATTAAAGCCATTTTTGAAGATGCTATCAAAACATTCGAAAAGCAAAAACAACAAATCGTTACTTTTATAAAAAATGAGGGATTTCCAGTTCCCATTGGATTCACAGAATCTGACCTCTTTAAAGATAAACAGAGGTTGTTTACAGATATCTTTTGCCTAAATTATTTGCATATCATGACATTACATGGTTTGCTGGGACACTCAACTTCATTGGGCGTTTCTGTAAGAGAAGACTTACGGTACTTTTACGACTCCTGTGATAATGATGGAAAAAGGATGTATCATCAAACAATTGATTTATTGCTTGAGAAAGGAAGTTTTCAAAGAGACCCTTTATTTTATCCAGCTAAAAACCCTGAATATGTTTCCAGCCAAGATTTCATAGATGGATTCTTCGGAAAGGGTAGAAAACTAGCAGCGACAGAAATCATTAGTATTTCTTTCAACCTAAAAAAAAACATTATGGCTAAAACCCTTTCTATCGCATTCAGTCAAGTCGCTCAAACAAAAGAAGTAAGAAAGTTTTTAACCGAATCCGAAAAAACAGCTGATGGTCAAATAAAAGCATTTTCAAAAATAATGCAAGCTGATAACTTACCAGTTCCTAAATATTGGGAAACAGAAGTGACAACTTCAACGGACTCTCCTTTTTCCGATAAATTAATGTTATATCATATTGGATTCTTGTTTCAAGCGGCACAAAACTATCATGGGGCAGGCCTAGCATCAGCCATGCGAACAGACCTTGTGACAACTTATGAAGGTACTATTCTAAAGAATCTTATGGTTACAAAAAAATGGTTTAATATTATGGTTCAAAATAAATGGTTAGAACAGCCCCCACTTGCTCCTAATAGAAAAGAAATTGCAAAAGAAATATAGTATAAACAATTGCTGGGGCATGATCAGTGAATAAAACATATTTGAAAATTAATATGGAGCATCGCACTTCCTGGATTTGGTCAGTATTTAAACGGAAAATATTTTAAAGGCACAATATTTTAGGTACTTGAATTTCTGATTAATATACAATCTAATTTCAATCATGTAATACTTATGTGTTTTCACTGGGAAATTAGTGATGCTATAAAACATACGAATTATCAGTGGCTGATGTTTTATCCTTGGTATTGCTTGCATACGAGGCAAGAAGAAAAGCGTTATTGGATGAAAAATCCGCGTTAAAACGGGCAGAAAGCTTGGGATTACAGAAAGGATTACAAGAAGGATTACTAAAGGGCGAACAAAAAGGACTAGAAAAAGGAAGACAAGAAGCTATCAGAGATTTGGCACTTAGTATGATTCAAAAAGGGATAGACAGTAAAACCATAAGTGATATTACTGGTCTCAAAAAAGAAGAGATTAATAGCCTTCACAGCAATAATTAATTGCTAATTATCTCTTTGTGTCATATCCATTCTTAAAGTTTACAAAAACCACCTGAAATTAATATAAGTAGTATATAAGAGAGCCTCTTCCAATCAAACTTGAGGAGGCTTTTTATTGCGAGGAGAAGGTTATAGACCTTTCAATTAATCTAGCAATCTTCGACAAATTTCGGGGCGTCACTGTGACTAAAATCAAAAGATAGGGGACATAATATTGTTAGCATTTTTAGTTCATATTTGTATAGGTTTCATGGTGTTAGGAATAACATTATTTCCAGCTAAAACAGTAAAATTTAATAATAGAACGCTAAATAATACTACTGCTATATATGGGTTATTTGGGATTATTTTAGTAGGTCTGGGTATGTACATTGGAGGAGGAGAGTCTTTACATGCATATTTCTATATAACAGTTATCATACAATTGATTATTCTAGGTCTCTTCGTATTAACTTACCATCTTTTTAAAAAGGTAGGATATTCGAAATTAATAAATATTTGTTCACTTTGCTTAGTCACCATTAGTTATTTAATGTACATTTACTATATTATCGCGAGTTTTATTTATTATTAGGCTCTGTTAAAGTTTAGTGTTGAGGGAGTTTAAATGGGAAATGCTTGCTGATATATTATCAAGGAAATCTGAAAAAAACGGATATTATAAAAAAGGTTGCACTGGTAAAGGATATCCTCTTCCAATCAAAACTTGAAGAGGTTTTTTATTGTAAGAAGAAAGATTACAGACCTTTCAATTAATCTAACAATCTTCGACGAATTTCGGGTCGTCACTGTGACTAAAATTAGTTTGACAGAAACTTTTTTTGTGTTAATATAGTTAACGAAAGTAATTACTTTTGTTAACCAAAAGGAGAGGGAAGTATGAAAACAATTAGTCAACAGTTCTCTGATATATATGAAAAAACAACAATTCTCTATCAAAACAATTCTCAAAGAGATCAGAATTTTTCGGAATTATCTTCTAATGACGAACATTATTTAGATATTTTGTATTCTTTGAAAAAGCCTACACTTACCAAGTTTTCGGAAAAAGCGAAAATTTCAAAGCCTGCTGCTACAAGAATTATTCAGAAATTCATTGAAAAAAAATATCTGACAAAAAGACCATCTAAGACAGATGGGAGAGTTCAATATTTAACCTTGAGTGAAGAGCTTGAAGAATATTTTAAAAATAATTATCAACTTTTTGATCAATTATTTCTTGGTTGTATTGCTGTTCTTACAGGAGAAGAAAAAAAACAACTTCAAGAAATTCTAGAAAAAATCAATCGAAATTTGTGAGTGGTGGAAATTATGAATCAAAAACGTATAGAACAACAAGGGCTATTAGCTGGTATCATAGTCAATCTTGCTATGGGAGGGGCTGGTTTATGGGTATATCAACTAACGAAGATTCAGGCATTGTTTGTGGATGCATATTTTACAATAATTGCATTAGCTTCGGGGATCGCTGCTATTTTTATTTCAAAAATAAGTCCAAAGAAAACAAAGCATTTTCCACAGGGACTTTTCCTATTGGAACCGCTATATGCGATAGTTAAGTCTTTATTATCCATTTTTTTACTGTGTGCTTCTCTCTTAACAGTCAGTAAAAAAGCCTTTTTGTATTTCGCCTATGGCCAAGGGGAAAAGATGAATATAGGTCCGGTTATTCCTTATGAGATTATCATGGTAATTCTTTGTTTAGGTTTGTCATGGTACTACTATCGACAAAATCAAAAAATGAATGGTGCTAGTACACTCCTTCAGGCAGAAACTAAAGGAACCATGATAGATGGAATTATGTCTGCCGGAATTGGTTTAACGGCCCTAATTGTTTTTTTTATCAAAGAAGATTCAATTTGGAGCTTTTTACTTTATACAGGCGACTTCTTTATTACAAGCATTTTAGCTAGTTTAACAATCAAGACACCTTTTCGTGTATTGAAAGAAGCATTTATTGAATTAAGTGGTGGAAAATTAACCGATGCTCCTATTCAAGAAACGATAAAAAAACGAATCGAGAATCACTTGGAAGCTTCTCTCGTTCTAGAAGCTTGTACAATCTATAAAGTTGGTATGCTATTTAAAGTATGTGCAAAAGTAAAGAGTAAAACACAAATGGTTGATACCAAAGATTTGTTAAAAAAGAAGGAAGCCATCCAAAAAGAGCTTTCTGCTCATTACGAATTTCTTCAACTGGAGTTTATATGGAATTGATTACTCAAAGAAAACGGATAGAAAGGACGAAAAAATGAACATAACTATTTACAATGAATACGATCCTTTGGAAAAAGTTATTATTGGCAGTGCGGAATCACTCTATTTCCCGGATGCTCATGAAATTGAACAGGAAGAAGGAATGCCTGCATGGAAGCAATTCCTCACTAATTATGTGTATCGTATGCTTAAAGGAAAAAAAGTGCCTGAATTGATAAAACGACAATTCAAAAAAGAATTATACTCATTAAAAAAACTTTTAGAAGATCATGGTGTGGAAGTATTAACTGTTGACCCTATTATACCAAAAACAGAAGATGCTCCAGGGATTGGCCAGATGTTTGCTCGTGACAGTGTAATAAGTCTTGGTAATCAATTAATAGAAGGAAATCTTCAAATTGAAATGCGGAAAAAAGAACTTTTGGGCTACCAGAAAATTATTGATATGGTCTCAAATAATAATGATATCCTGTCTGTTCCGACCAAAGAAGATATTTTTTTAGAAGGTGGAGATGTAATCATTGATAAGCCTTACATATTTGTGGGGGTTGGAAAATATGCTAGCAATCTTGCCGGTGTAGAATGGCTGAGATCCCATCTCGATAATTCTTGGCATGTAGTTCCTATCCAGTTATCCAATGACGCAATTCTTCATCTTGATTGCTGCATGACGATTGTAGGACCCAAAAAAGCCATTATTCATCGTGAGTCACTCCAACAACCATTACCTAAGGAGCTTAGTGATTACAAATTCATTGAAATTGATGGAAAAACGAGAAAGCAGATGGGGAGCAATGTTTTAGTCATTGGTCCTAACAAAGTGATTGTCCAAAAAAGACATCGGAAGCTTCAAAAATCGTTAAAACAAGCTGGTTTCACCGTACTTCCTTTATCTTTTACTTGGCATGCTTTATTGGATGGTGCGTTTCGATGTGCTAGCTGTCCTTTAAGCAGAACTCGTAAATAAATTAATTTTTAGGGAAAATATACTCGTTATCAAAAATTCACCTGCTATAGCAGATGAACGTTTAAGTCATATTTTAAACAGATTCTTAAAGAGCATCATACTTTGTAAAAAAATTTTATATAAAGTAAAGAGGCACTCACCTTCAGAAGGTGAGTGCCTCTTTTTATTTTGCAAAAAAGCCAGATTAGCGAAAAAGATAAATAGCCAATTGCCTTTAATAATTAGAATGAATTTAATTATATCAATAAATAAATAATAATATTCAATAATAATTTATTGTAAAACGATAAATTATATGTTAAATTCAAATGGAAAATAAATAGGTGAGGTGTTTTTTTATGAAACAAGTGTCAACGCTCTTTTTAAAAATAGCTGTTTTTTTTATTGGAATTCCAATTCTTGCTTTGTGTATATTTTTGGTGCCTGAGTTAGGGGATCTGGCAGAGAAATTGTTACCAGAGTTTGCTTCTATAAAATATCTCGTTGCCATCATTTTTTATGCATCGGCGATCGTTTTTTACTTTGCTCTTTATCAGGCTATCAAAATGTTAAGCTATATTGACAAGAATAAAGCTTTCTCCGAATTATCTGTAATAGCCCTAAAGAAGATCAAATACTGTGCCATTATAATCAGTAGCTTGCATGTACTAGTCTTGCCGCTTTTTTATCTATTTGCGGATAAAGACGATGCACCAGGTGTTATTTTTATTGGATTGATTGTTCCTTTTGCTTCCATTGTCATTGCAGTTTTTGCTGCTGTTCTTCAAAGGCTTTTACAAGAAGCCATCGATATAAAATCTGAAAATGATTTAACGGTCTGAGGTGAAAACAATGGCGATTATAATTAATATTGATGTGATGCTGGCTAAAAGAAAAATGAGTGTTACAGAGCTTTCGGAGAGGGTTGGAATCACGATGGCTAATCTTTCTATCTTGAAAAACGGAAAAGCAAAAGCGATTCGATTATCCACTTTAGAGGCGATTTGTAAGGCTTTAGAATGTCAACCAGGAGATATTTTAGAATACCGACGTGATGAAGACACCCAAGATAAATGAAATGGGAATCAAATTCATAAAAGGGGAGCTACTCTTGAATGGAACCATTCAAAAAAGGAGACAAAAAATGAGGAGAGCACTTAAACAATTTGTTCGTTTTGGTTGGGAGCAGGCTCTATCCTGTTTGTTTCCTGTCGTTATTTTTGCCTCTTTGGCTTTTACAAAAATCATCCCACTTCCCATGCTTCCACGATATGACTGGCTGCTTATCATCTGCCTTTTGATGCAAGGCTGGATGGTGCGTTCTGGTCTCGAAACACGAGATGAACTAAAGGTTATTACATTATTCCATCTTATTGGATTGGCACTTGAACTTTTTAAGGTACATATGGGCTCCTGGTCTTATCCAGAGGAAGGATATTTCAAAATTTATGGTGTGCCTTTGTATAGCGGATTTATGTACGCTAGTGTAGCGAGTTATCTTTGTCAGGCGTGGAGAAGATTAAAAGTGGAACTCATTAATTGGCCGCCGTTTTTGGTAGTTGTACCGCTTGCCACTGCGATTTATTTAAATTTTTTCACTCACCATTTTTGGATAGACGTCCGCTTTTGGTTATCAGGACTTGTCATAATCGTCTTTTGGCAATCAAAGGTCACATATGAGGTGAATGGAACGAGATACCGTATGCCGCTCGCCCTTTCTTTTGTGCTCATTGGATTTTTTATATGGATAGCCGAAAATATAGCAACTTTTTTTGGTGCTTGGAAATATCCAAACCAAACCGAAGCATGGAGTCTCGTTCATCTAGGAAAGGTAAGTTCATGGCTTTTATTAGTGATTGTTAGCTTTCTTATAGTAGCGACGTTAAAACAGGTGAAAGGGAAAAATCCACTAGGATAGATACTAGTGGATTTTTTAAACAATAAAGTCCTCGATAATACGAACCCTTACATAAGCTATTTTTATTTACTAAAAGAATAATCTCTTTCCACTTTACAGATGCGAGTAATATATCTGGAATACCAATCACTTTTCCCTTTTGCTTGAGCTTTTTGATGAGGTATATTTTCTTTCCATAACTTTATAGATTCTAAGCTATTCCAATAGGATATAGTTATACCGATTCCATCTTGATCTCTAGAGCTCTCCACACCTAAAAACCCTGTTTGTTTAGAAGCAAGTTCATCCATTAAATGAGCAATTTTTCCGTAGCCTTCATCGTCTTTTTCCGTTCTTTGAGAAGTAAAAATAACAGCATAATAAGGTGGATTTGGTGTATTGGCAAATAACATAATATCTCCTCCAGTTCTTCTAATAGTAAAAATAGTAACATATGTACTAACCAATATATTAGTAAATAATTATTTAATCCATAAAGAATCCACTTAAAAAACAGTAATACTGCTTTTTGACATATCGCCATAGTTTGAAGCAGAGAACAGGTGGAATCCACGAAGGCTCCCGTGAGAATGAGAGAAAGACGAGACCACGCAGCGAGGAGGCTCGACACTCGCCCACAGGAAAGCGAAGTGTATTTGACTGCGGACTCTATCGTGAGAGCCCAAAACCACTTTTCAGAGTAGCCTAAATTAAAGTAACCAAATAACCAACTATAGAAATAATGAAAAAGAAACAATTCCTGCCTTTGCACAAATAATCCTCGAGAAAATCAAAAAATAACAAGAAAGATGTTTCTTCTGTCATTTACTGGGTAAAAATATAAGGTTACTAACTTTATAATAAAGGAGTAGATAAAAATGCTTGAAGATCAATTCCAAAAAGTCAAAAATAATAAAGGATTTATTGCTGCTCTAGACCAAAGTGGAGGCAGTACTCCAAAAGCATTGCTAAATTACGGTGTATTAGAAGATACTTATAAAAATGAAGAAGAGATGTTTGATCTGGTTCACGAAATGCGGACACGAATTATTACATCACCTGCTTTTAATTCTACATATATTCTTGGTGCTATTCTATTTGAACAAACAATGGATCGCTTGATAGAAGGAAAATACACAGCGGATTATTTGGCTGAGGTAAAAGGAATTGCTCCTTTTTTGAAAATCGATAAAGGTTTAGCAGATCTATCTAACGGTGTACAGTTAATGAAACCGATTCCGGATTTAGATAAAAAACTGCAGCACGCAAATGAACGCCATATTTTTGGTACAAAAATGCGCTCCGTTATTAAAGAAGCCAATCCAGAGGGTATTAAAGCGGCAGTGGCTCAACAATTTGAAGTCGGAAAACAAATTATTGCAGCTGGCCTAGTACCAATTATTGAACCAGAAGTAGATATTACTAGTCGTGATAAAGAAAAATCAGAAGCTATTTTAAAAGATGAATTATTAAATCAGCTAAATAAATTAGCTGAAACAGAAAACGTGATGTTAAAACTATCTATTCCGACGGTTGCTAATGCATATAAAGAATTAGTCGAACATCCACGAGTTGTTCGTGTTGTGGCGCTTTCTGGTGGTTATACTAGAGAAGAAGCCAATAGAAAATTAAAAGAAAATGAGGGCGTAATTGCAAGTTTTTCTAGAGCATTAAGTGCAGATTTAAATGTTAAACAAACAGACGATGAATTTAATGTTGCTTTAAAATCAGCTGTAACTTCCATTTATGATGCCTCTGTAAATAAAAAATAAACGGTAAGAGGGACAGCGAATCTGTCTCTCTACGAAAAGCACCTTTATACATAATCTGCATAATATTATGTATAAAGGTGGTGATGATGAATGAATTTTATGCTTACCAGTTGGTTTATTTATACCATGTGGGCTGTATTTGGACTTATGCTTATTGATTTTCTTATTGCCTTTTTCAAATCCTTCTGGAAAGGATCTTTCAGTCCAATGATTGTTCTGGACTATTTAAAGGATATTCTGTATTATATCTTTCCGTTAAATATCATCCTATCCATGATTCCAATTGATCCTACAACATGGACATTGGTAGTTTTTTATTTTGTTGGCGGCATAGCATTATCAGTGAAATATATAATGGATATTATCCGTAAATTTTAATGAATGTTATGGATTGAGCCTTCTTGAATAGAGGGTTTTTTTAATAGCTTTTTATAAATTTTTCTAAATAGGAATGAAAATTCACCTATCAGAATACAAGTTCATATA